>CAUSBF010000049.1:0-10275 GCA_963529595.1 uncultured Campylobacter sp. | reverse complement strand
CTTTAGTGCAGCCATATAAAAATCAATGAGCATAAAATTTTACCTAAAAATTTGCACCCGCTCGAAATAATGCTCGTCTTAAATTTCCACAAGGCGCTAAAAAACTATGCATGCCCACCTGGCTCAAACCCTCCGCTAAATTCATAAAACGCTGCGAACTACGCGTTTACCGCTACTGAGCTGTATATGCTGTCATGAGTCCGCCAAGCTCATCCTCATCAATGTCAAAACAACAATCACCCATCTTGCTAGAAAGTGCGTCAGCTGGCAGGTATCAAGGAGAGTTACTGCGAAAGCGGTGCAAAATACAATACCTCCGCGCCGAGCTGCTTAGCGCTTGCTGCTCTGCGCGCGCAAACCCAAGATCCAAAAAGAGATTTAAAGTAAAGTAGCGCCTGCCACCCTACGCGCGTGCAAACAGCTCAAAGCTGCCAAAAAGTTTGCGCTCACTTCTCCACTGAGCGCAATTTACCTATTGCACAGTTATTAATGCTTTCAGATTTCAACCTGTTCGCTTTTACTTTCCGTCTTTTAAATGCTTGCGCGCAGCTAGCTGCAAAGACGTATTCGCTGGATATACCTTGTAGCTCGCCCCCCATGCCGTCGATAAAAATCCGTCGTAATTTATGTAGATATTTGACAGCAGGATCGTTTGGATACGATCTTTCGTACGAAGCCCAAAACGCTACGCCGATACACAGATGCTCGCGCCATTTTTTCGCTCTGCGCGCGCTGCCTACGTCACTGCAGTCACAATTTTTCTGATACGACACTTAAAGACAACCTATCGCCAAAACTACCGAAAAGCTTTTAGCCTTGTTTTTTTGCTTTAGAATTTAGTATCAATCAGTTCTTTGCTAATAAACCGACAGAACTTCCATGCGTTTGGTGTATCAGCTCATCCATAAGAAATTTAGCTAAATTATTTGAATTCCTAAAGACGCAGCAACTTTTCTATCGCGTCTTATTTCAAATAGCAGCAAAATTTTACCGCCACACTGCAAAGAGTTAAATTCTATCAGGCAGATTTATTAAAAATTTTAAGAGCAGCAAAAGCAGTAATAGATGATTAATGCTTTTCCAAATGGATACCGCTACCATTAAAATTTTAATCAAAAGATATCCATTAAATTTACGCTCTTTAAATTAGCCAGCAAAAGCTTAAATCTCACAAGGTTTCCTGTGAAAGCAAACCCCGCAATACTTCATTAAGCAGCGCAAAAAAAGCCGCTTTAAATTTTACTCTGCGACGCGATTTACCCAGATCAAAAACTCGTCGCTCGGGTTCTCGTCGTCCATATGCGCGGGCGTGACGAGCTCAAGCGCTGTTTGCGGGATCGTCGTTTTGAACGTCTGTGTTACCCACTGCTGAAATTTCACGTTTGGATGCACGATAAAATCGTCATCCTCGCTGTTTGGCGGCGCACTAAAATCCTCGTCCCAGCAGATTTCATCATAACCGATTGCGAGCAGTCGCAAAAAATCAAGCCCGCTATGAGCCAAAATGCAGGTCATCGTCGAGCCCGAGCCGGAGCCCATGTGCACGATCTTCGTCTCGCCCGCATCGTCCAGCCACAGCGCGCACATCGAGCCCTCCGAGCCGCTGCCTGCGAACACGCAAAGCCGCTGCTTGATCTCCGCGGCAAGCTCGCGATCCTCGCCGTAAAACCAATACCTTAGCTCCTCGTCGCGATTTTTCGGCTCATCCGTGAAAAATACGATGTCCGTGCCGCCCTCGCGCTCATCGCCGCTCCAGCTCTGCCGTAGCCGATCCTGCGGGTAGAGATAGCCGCGTCTGCGCCCGCCAACGTCGTCATAAAAGCTGTTTGCTTCGATCCACGCATAAAGCGCCTCAAGTTCGCTTGGCACGCGCATGCCCTGCGGTAGCGCTTCGCGCAGCTGCGCTAGTAATAAATTTTCCACGATCGCTCCTTTTGCTAAATTTGCCGCTCGAATTTTACTGCGTTTCGGCTAAATTTACGGATATCTTTCTAATATCTGCGGCGTTTTACACGTCCCGTCGCCGCAAGCGTAAATCGGGCTTTTAAAATTTAGCCGATTTGGGTTGTGATACGCGCGGCGGCGTGAGCGCATATTTGAAAAAGGAGTATGAGAATTTTTAGTAGAAAAATGCGTAAAATTTTACGACTTAAATTTTACTATTTTAAGGCCTCTTTGCTTCTTTGTAGAAATTTACGGTTTTAAATTTAGCTCGTCGCAAAGAGTAAAATTTTAGCGATATCTATAAATTTAAAATTTCTCGCGCCTTTTGTTTGCACGCCTCAAATTTTTGTTCAAACTCCGCGCGTCTTTGCAGCTCGTTTTTCGCCCCTATTTTGGCGTATCCCGAGCCTCGCCCCAGAAAATATACATAGCCCATATTCTAAAATTTCGTTATAAACGGCATTTTGTCATTATTAAATTTACAAATTTTGCCGCCGTCTAATCGGGCGGGCGAAATTCCGCGTCTAAATTCCAAGCTCGACTCTTACGAGCGCTTCGTTTTGCGGCGTCAAAAAGTCCGCGATATCCTGCCACATGGAGTGAAAGCCGTATCCGCCCTCTATCATCTCGCTGCGCGCGGCATCCAGGCTCCAGCCCTGATAGATCACGCGGTACATCGCCACCACAAGCCCCGTGCGATCGGCTCCGTGATAGCAGTGCACGAGCACGGCGCCCTCCTTTTGGCGCTCGCGAATGGTGCGCAAGACATCCGCAATCTGCGCGGGCTTTATCTCCCAGCTTTGAAGCGGCTTGTTCGCGAGCCAAAATTGATCGCCAAACGCCCTTCTGTCGCCGCCTCTGCTAAAATGGCGCAGATTTACGATGCTTTTGATGCCAAGCTCATGCAGCTTTGCGGCGTAGCTTCCGTCAAGCTGTGCGCTGCGAAACAGCAACTCGTCCACGCGGTAGAAATTTTTCGCTTCGTCGATGAGGGTTGCTTTTTGCGATAAGTTTGGATTCGTGCCGCGCTCCGCGGTATCTGCGCTCTTAAATCGCGCGTTTTGAAATTTGGCGTCTTTTGCGTCTGCGAGATTTTGCTCCGCGCTGCTCGTTTTTTTAAAATTTATGAAATTCGTATCTGTCGCAAGCTCCGCATGTATGCCGGTCGCAAAGAAAAACGCAGTCGCTAGCGCAAGGGTTTTAAATTTCAAATTTCATCCTTTAAATTTGGCTAAATTTTATGATTTTTCTAAAATTTGACGCTTGGCGGTTAAAATGCAAAATTGCAAGCGCGCCTGAATTTAACGCAAAATTTGAGCATCAAGCCCGTCCAAATCGCCGCTAGATTTTGCCACGAGCCCGCAACCCGCGCCGTTAAAATTAAAATTTCGTTTTAAATTTCCCCGTTCCCGCCCTCGGTATCGCTAGATCAGTACGCGGTAGTTACATTGCGTAGTTACATTGCCCCTGTAAATTTACTGAAAATAAATCGTAAAAGGGGTGCGCCCGTTTCCGCGAGCGCTGCCATAAACCTGCTTCGCAGGTGAGTTTCGTACTCGCCTCTCGCGATACTTACCCGAAATTTTTCTAAATTTTACGCTTTTAGCTTTCGATCAGCTCAGTCTGCCAGTTCGCGCCTTGCAGCGTCGTGTCAAGCTGCCTGATCTGTCTAGCTAGCTCGTCCACCTGCTTTTGCAGCGCCGCGACGTCGACCGTGCTTAAAATTTTAATCTCGCTGCGCGAATATGCATCAATCTTTTGCGCGGCGACT
This sequence comes from uncultured Campylobacter sp., assembly GCA_963529595.1. Classification (GTDB taxonomy): domain Bacteria; phylum Campylobacterota; class Campylobacteria; order Campylobacterales; family Campylobacteraceae; genus Campylobacter_B. Next base: position 6,560 of record CAUSBF010000049.1, on the reverse strand, counting down.
TGTGCAAAAGCCCGTAGCGCGCCCGCTTTTAGCGTGAGTATGTCGCGCTTGGCGATCAGCTCGGTTAGGCTCTTGCCGTCCGCTTTTGCGGTGCAGTTGGTTAAATTTATCCGAACGATTAGCCGCTCAAGCTCGCTTGTGAGCGCGTCTAGCTCGGCTAGCAGCGCCTTTGGCTCTTCGCTGGGATTCTCGCCCTCTTGCACCTTTGCGTTGTCTGTGAGTCTTGATTTTAGCTGCTCGATGCGTTTTTGTATATCGGCGCGCAGTATCAGCGCCTCGGCTAGCTTCATTTTCGTCCTTTTTAAAATTTATTTGCCTCCGCCAAGCTGTCTATCCTGGCCGTAATGCGGCGAATACGGACCGTATAGTAAGCAGTTATTGCAGTTCTGCCCCAAAAGTATCGCATCCGCGCTTGCAGAAAGCTTGTATCCCGCATCGGTGATCGTATCGCCGATCTGTTTGACGACCGCAGAGATTAGCATACCCACGAGATTGTTACCGCCTCCGCCCGAGTCGTCGCTGACCTGCGCCGAGCCCTCCCAGAGCATCGCGCCGCTTCGCAAATCCACGAGTTTGGCATTGACCGCCACCACGTTCGTGCTTTTGATAAGCATATACGAAGTGCCGTATTTGACGACGTTCAGATACAGCACGGCGTCCGCACCGAAAATCTGCCTTAGCTTGTGCGCGGAGACATTTTGGATGTCGCTAGCCTCGTAAATTCCGTTATTTTTGAAGGTCTCATGCACGAGCGCTGGATCAAATACATAATACCCCGCTTCGCTTAGCGGATAGATCGCGTTGGCAAGCACGGCAGCGCCTGCGTCCACTTCGGTAGTTTCGTTTGTCGGCATCAGCACCAAAATCGATCGAGGCTTAGCCTGCTGAAGCGCCGAGTAATCGTAAATTTCAGGCTCGCTTAGAGCGCACGCGTTAAAAAACAGCGCCACGAATACGCTAAAAATCGCTATTTGAGCTTTATTTTTCATTTTTTAGCCTTTTTATTCGTTTTGCTGCCCTGCTTTGCGGCAGCTTTACCTTGCTTTGCAGAGACCGTTTTGGCGGCTTCGCGTCCGCTTGGTCCTTGAGCTTTATCGGCGCCCGGCTTAGCCGCAGCCTCCGCTTTTTTAAGTGCGGCGGGGTTTGTAACGAAGGTCAAAAACGGCTTTGATTCAGGGAAGGCCTGAGCTTCTTTATCGAAATTCTCTCTCGCCCTCGCGCCGTTACCCGCGCTTAGATACAAAAGCCCCAGATGCGAATAAAGCCCCGGCGGGACTTTGAGTCCCTTTTCGTATGCTTTTTGGATAGATTTTTCAAGCGCTTCGATCTGCTCGCCTACGTCGCCTTCCTGCTTTATATACTGATAGGTCGAGTCCGTGTAGCTGCCGTCCCAGTAATAAATTTGATTCCGCGTCCCGCCGCCGCAGCCGCAAAAGATCACGGCCGCAGTAACAAGAGCAAGAGCGCTGCTCGCTTTCAAATTTAATCCTTATCTCACTTTAAACGCGCCGTTTTCAAGGCCGTTTACGAGATTATTGACCGCTTCGATGATCGCTAGGCTTAGCACTTTGCCGTTTAGCGTCGAATCATAGCCCGCAGTGCCGCCGAAACCTAGCACTTCGCGATTTGACAGCTCGTACTCGCCCGCGCCCTGAGTCGAAAAGACCACCTCGGACGTTCTAACATCAACGATGTTTAAATTTACTTTAGAATACGCGGTTTGGGTCTTTCCTTTACCCAAAATTCCAAACAGCTGATGATCTCCAGTCGTCTTGCGGCCAAACTCAGTCACGTCGCCGGTGATAACATATCTGGCGCCTTTTAAGTTTTGTGCGCTTTTGGAGATTGCGCTTTCCTCTTTGATGGCGCGCATATTCGTGCGATCAAGCACCGAGAAGCGGCCACTTTGCTGTAAATTTGAAATAAGGATCGTCTGCGCTTGGTTGCCCAGTCTGTCCTCGCCATCGGAGAACACGCCGTTGTTGTAAGAGGATTGATTATTAAAGCGTCCTACCGACACGGCGATCCGCTCGCCAGAGTAGTTGGTGTTTAAACTCGCTACCGTAGGGGTTTGCACTACGCGAGAGCTCTCTTTCGCGCATCCGCTAAATAGCGCCAGCACCGAAGCTGCAATAACGGCAGCCGATATGGTTTTTTTGAAATTCATTCTTTACTCCTTAAGAAAAATTTTCCGTATGATAGCAAGAAATTCTTAAAAAAACGGATACGATTTGTTTCAAATTTAATTAATTTGCCTTAAAATACGCCATGTCAAAATCGCGGAAATTTGATAAAGATCGCGCGAACGGCGGCGTCACTTTAAAGTAAGCAAATTTTAAAAGAGGCTTGCCGATGCGAAGCCGCTTTTAAAAAGCTTATAAAAACCGCGCGCAGCTCTGCCTCAATTTAAATTAAACTCATCCGGTTACGCTGAAATTTAGGGAAGTTTAAACGATATGTTTTTAAAATTAAACTTATATTTTTGCAAGGTGAAGCGCGTGTACTAAAGCTCTGCAAAATTTCAATTTTTTCAATGAGGCAGCCCGGATCGATCTTAAAAACGATAAAAGTTCAAATTTAAAAGGATCCATATGTTAAAAAGCTACTTTAAAAATTTAGGCGCAGATTTGCGCGCGGGCAAGCCGCTACTACATCCAATTCTGGTGACGGCGGCATTCTTGGCAGTACGCCAGCTTTGCTACTATATAATTTTTCATTTTATTTTCGATCGCTGGTATGGCTGGGATTTCATAGGAAAAGGGATATTCGTATTTATGCTTGAGTTTACGTGCAGCGCCTATTTTATCACTCTATGCACACATTTTTTGCTCGTGCGAAAGATCAGATACTCTTTTGCGCTTATATGGGCGGCACTTGCCATTTTGCTCGTGACAGCGTGCTTTTGGGGATATTATCGCGTAGATATCGATCATCAAAAAGAAGGTGTGTTTTACTCTTTTTTCCTCGCATCCTTAATCGCCACGAGCATCTATCTTCTGTTTTTATCGGTCGTATGTAAGCGATTTTTGCCGATTATTTACGCAGCGGTATTTGTCGCAAGCTACGCATTGGCGATTTATATCGTTTTTAAGACGGAATTATTTGGATTTTTTTCGTCCGTTCAGGTGCTATTGATCATTTGCCCTTTGCTATGGGCGTTTTATTTCAAATTTGAGTTCAAAAGAATTTTAGCCTCAGAGGATAAAAACACGCAAATAAACGCACCTGCAAGTGGCGAGGAGTGAAAATTTATCCGCAACAAAATACTACAAAATTTTACTGCCGCGCACAAACGAGTAAAGCGGCAAATTTCACTGCCCGGGAGCACGTTTGACAATGCGACGATTAATTTTCGCCTTACAATCACGCCCGTTTATTTTGTCTGCTTGAAAATAAATTTGTTATAATCCCGAAAATTTAAAAAATCACAAAAGGAGTCGTATGTTTAATATCCTACTCGTCGAAGACGACGAGGCTTTGAGCTCGGCGATAAGAGAAAAGCTGCTTGACGAGGGCTTTAGCGTGAGCTGCGCCTTCGACGGCAAGCAGGCGATAGAGGCGTTAGACGAAGCACACTTCGATCTGATCATCTCGGACGTGATGATGCCTAAGATGGACGGCTTTGAGCTTAGCAGATACGTTAGGTGCGACGGCAAGAGCCAGCCGATACTGATCATAACGGCAAAAAGCGAGATCGAGGATATGCAGACCGGCTTTAAAAGCGGCGCGGACGATTATATGAGCAAGCCGATAAATTTAAAAGAGCTCGTGCTGCGCGTGCATGCGTTGCTAAGGCGAGCCAAGATCGCGAACGAAAAGCGGCTTCTCATCGGCGGAAGCGAGCTTGACTACGATACGCTTAGCGTCCGCGCGGCGGGCGAGCGGATAAGCCTAGCGCCGAAGGAATTTCGTCTTTTGTTTCTGCTGCTAAGCTACGCGGGCAGAATTTTTACTAGGTTTGAGATAATGAGCGAAATTTGGGGTTACGAAACGGACAGCGACGAGCGCGTCGTCGATACGCACATCAAAAAGCTACGAGCAAAATTTGAAAATTCCAAAGATTTCGAGATAATCACCGTGCGCGGACTCGGTTACAAAGCCGTAAAAAAGGAGCGAGCATGAAAAAATACCTCATCAGCCTCAAAAGCTTCATCGCGTTTTACTCTTCGCTCGCATTCGGCGTGATAAATTTCATCGTCTGCTTCGCAGTTTGCATGCTTTTTTACATAGGCATCGGCGGCAAGATCGGCGGCTTTTGGGACGGAGTGGCGCTGTGCGCGATCATCTGTCTAATCACGATGGCGCTAAATTTTACCCTGCTTTACTTCGGACTTAAAATTTTATTCCGCCCGATCAAGCGGCTACTAGACGCGATTACCGCGATCGCAAACGGCGATTTTGAGGCGCGCGCCGAGCGCAAGATACATAGGCGCCGCACTGATTACCTCTATATGCACGAGCTGGACGAGCTTGTAGTAAACGTCAATAAAATGGCGCAGAAGCTGCAAAGGCACGAGCAGCTGCAAAAGGAGTTCGTCTCAAACGTCTCGCACGAGATGAAAATGCCGATCTCCTCGATCGCCGCGTTAAGCGAGATGATAGAGGGCGGCGTGAGCGAGGAGCGCGCGGTGCGATACGCAGCCTCCATCGGCGCAGAAGCAAACCGCCTAAGCAAGCTCTGCACCGATATGCTAAAGCTAACCAGGCTCGATAGCGGCGCGGCGGTGCGCCTAGATGAAGCGGTACGTATAGACGAGCAGCTGCGGCAATGCATCATCTCGCTGAGCCAAAGCTACGAAGGGCACGAGTTTGAGCTAGATTTATCACCGCTTAGCGTGCGATCAAACGCGGGACTGCTAAATCAAATTTGGCGAAATTTGATCGAAAACGCGCTTAAGTACTCGCGCCCGGGCGGTAAAATTTTCGTCCGTTGCCGCGCTTGCGATGGCTTTGCGCAGGTGATCGTAAAAGACGAGGGCATCGGCATCGCGCGCGAGAAGCTGGATAAAATTTTTGACCGATTTTATCAGTGCGAGGAATCGCACAAACAGCTTGGCAGCGGACTTGGGCTTAGCATCGTACGCACGGCGCTTGATCTTTTAGGCGGACAGATCGAATATGAAAGCGAACCGGACGTCGGAACCGAGGCGCGCGTTAAAATTCCGCTTTAAATTTCAGATCAAGACGGTGCGGATGAGCCGCGTCCTGCAATTCGTAGCCCGCCATAAAATTTCGCCCACAGGCGAAGTCGCGCCGATGCAAGCTTTGACGACATAAAAAGCGCAGGCGTGTCGCGCGCCGCATTCACATAAAATTCTGCTTTAAATTTTATATCGATTTGCCGCGGACGCCTCGCGCGCCGCGACGAGGTCGGAATTCTGCTTTAAATTTACCGCGCGCTGCGATCTTGCCGCCCTTTACGACTTTGCCGCGCATTACGGCGGGCGGCAGGCTCGCTTAAATTTGCCGCGCCTTAACACAGGTAGCTGAATTTTGCCTGAAATCTGCCGCCGCTCGCTCGCACTTTACGACAGGCGGTAAAAATTTCGCCGTAAATTTTAAAAGACACATTAAGAACACAATCACCTTATATAATCCCGCCCATAGATCGATCGGACTCTTAGTAGCCCAGGTCGGCAGATAATAAAATTAAAAACAAAGGAGAAGCGATGAGTAAGGCCGTACTTCATTCAGTGCTAGCGATAGAGGCCATTTTATGGGGGCTTTTGTCGGCCGTGATTATAGGTGCGTAAATTTTACGCTTTGAGCTAGGCGATCTGCCGAAAATTTATAAAATTTACGAAATTTGCGCCCTACTTCGCATCCGTTGCGAAAAGGGGCGCACCCGCGCTAATGATAAATCAAAATTTAATCCACCCGCCGCCTGCGCGCAACCTGGCCGCACACAAACCTCGCTGTGCGCCCCCCCGCCGCAAACTATAAAGATCGATAAAATTTTAAATGCTACGAGCGGACGAATGAGCTAGTTGACGCCCCATTTCATCCGCACCTTTTGCAATATGTGCTCGCCCGCAAAACAGCTTGCGATAGGAAATGATTTGAACGGTGCGGATTTTAAAATACACAACCTGCTCCAAACGCGCAAATTTACACCTTTGCCTCTAAGCGATTTTTAAAAGCTCTCGAGCTAAAATTTATCTCGATTTGAGATCAAATTTAAACTCAACCAAGACGGCAAAAATTTCACGAGAGACGCTGCAAACGGCAAAATCTCAAAGGAGCCTAGCGTGAAAAGATTGATAAATTTCCTGAAGCACATTTACGCGGACCTGCTCGCAGGCAGAGCGCTGCTGCATCCGATCCTGCTTACGGCTGCGTTTTTAGCGGCGAAATTCGGCACGCTATATATCATAGATCAAAAAATTTTAGAAAGCGGCTATGATTTGGGGATATTTGGAGAATTTGCTTATTACATATTTTTCGATTTTGTCGCAGGCGTCTTTTTTATAATACTTTGTGCACACATCATCTACGCAACATCTAAAGTCCAATCACTTAAAATTTTACGCAAAATTCTGCTCGCGGTGATCTTAGCATCC
>CAUSBF010000048.1:0-10562 GCA_963529595.1 uncultured Campylobacter sp. | reverse complement strand
CGGTGCGAAACAGAATTGTGATTATACAAGAGCGATGCTTAAAGGGGGCTGAATAATTTAGAGAAAACGAGGAGCTTTAAACGAAGAAAAAGATAAAATTTTAAAGAAAATGCCAAATGAAAAAGCGAGGAAGTTTAAAAGCAATTAAACCCAGCGTAGCTTTCGCATACAAAATTCTACTCTTAAAATTCCCTCGTAATTTAAAATTTCTAAAATTCTAATACGCCATCAGCTTCGCGCCGAATACCCCGCGCACTAAGCTCTCGCTTTTATTTGCCAGCTTATCCATCATCTTTTCATACGCCGAAGGCTCCTGCCAGATCGGATCTACTACGCCGCTAGCCTTTACGAGCGCACTCTTAGCGTCCTCTAAAGAGCCCACCTCGTCGATGAGCCCGACACCTTTAGCACCGCTAGCTAAAAATACTCGCGCATTTGCCCATGTATCGCGCTTCCTAAGATCCAGCGAGCGCGCTTGCGCTACCTCGCGCGTGAATAGCTCATAGCTCTCATCCACCAGAGCTTGCAAGCTCGCGCGCTCCGCGTCGCTCCATTTTCGCATCATCGTACCCGCCTCTTTGAGCTCGCCCGCTTTGACGATCTGTTCGGCAAACCCTAGTTTAGCGGCCGCTTCGCTCACGTCTAAGCCTTGCATGATTACGCCGATAGAGCCGATGAAGCTACCCGGATTTGCGTAAATTTTACTCGCCCACACGCCGCCTAGGTAGCTGCCGCTCGCCATCGTACCCTTGGCGTAAGCAACGACCGGCTTGCGCGAGTTTAGGGATTTGATAGCCAGCGAAATTTCCACGCTCGGGCTTAGCGCGCCGCCGGGACTGTCGATCAGCAGAAGCACCCCCTTAATCGCCTCGTCGTTTTTCAGAGTTTCGATCTTTTCTAAAATTTCGCTATCGTCCATTATCGCGCCGCTTAGCGAAAGCTGAGCGAGATTCGCGCCCTTTTGTTGCGCGCTTTCGCCGCCTGCAAAAATCAAAAACAAAATGAGCAGAAAAATCAGGGATTTAAAGTATTTGTTGATAAAGCCGAGCACGGCGCCGATCGGCGCAAAGATATTCTTTAGAAATTGCATTTCATTCCTTCGATAAAAAGTAATTTTACGTTTTTGCTCTGCAAAATGAGCTGTAGCGGCAGCTGATCCTCATCGCACTCAATGCCTTCAAAAACGGCGATGTCGGCGAGCTTACCGGCCCTCAGCTCGCCCAAATTTAGCCCCAGCGCGGCTGCTGCGTTTCTCGTCGCGCCTAAAATCAGCGCTCGCGCTAGTTCCGCCAAACCTAGCTCGTCGTGCATCATTAAATTTGCACGCAGCTCGTCTAAAAAGCTTAGGCTAAAATTTGAGCTAAGCCCATCGGTAGCGATGTTGTAATTAAGCCCGCTTGCGAGCAGCTTTTTAAAGCTCAGCCTCTTTTTGCTAAGCAGGCGGTTGGAGCGCGCGCAGTGCGTGATCGAGTGGAGCTTCGGATCAAAGATGCTAAAATCATCCACCCAAACGCAATGCGTAAAGAGCGTGCGAAGCTCGCTAAAATGCGCTACAAAGCTCTGCGGCGAGTAAAAAGGCGCGGGAGAAGGGTTAAATTTAGCAAGCCAGGCTTTAAATTTGCCGCGACCAGTGCGCAGCCACTGCCGCTCGTGAGCACTCTCCATAAAATGCGTGCTTATAGCAAGCCCGTTTTCACGGGCAAGCCTGGTCGTAAACTCCGTAATCTGCGGGTGCGTCGAATACGGCGAGTGTACCGACACGGCGGGGATGAAAAGCGAGCTTGCAAACGCCTTTGAGCGCTCAAAACGCTGCTTAAATTTCAAAATATTCTCCGCCGTAGCGTCCTTGCTCGCGCCTAAAATTTCATTGAAAAACACGGTTCTAATGCCGCTTTGCGCGCAAGCTTCAGCCTCGCTGCCGAAGCTTGAAATTTCGCCGATCGTGCCCACGCCGCTTCGCATCATCGCGGCGATCTGCTCCGTGATCAACCGTCCGCGCGCTGCGGCGTCCAGCTCCTGCCTTGAGGCAATGACGCTGCCTAGCCACTCCAAAAAATCGCCGTAGCGCAGCGTGCCTTTGTTTGCGCTAAATTCCAAATGCACGTGCGGGTTTATAAACGCAGGCATCGCTATATCGCCGCTAAAGTCCAAAATTTCGGCTTGCGGATATTTGCGCGCCGCACTCGCAAAGCTGCAGACCTCGATTATTTTCTCGCCAAAGACGATCGCGCCATCTTTTAAAATTTTAAAATTCTCATCGCAGACAAGAACCCACTTCGCCCTTAAAATTCTCATCGTTTTCCTTATCTAAAACAGCGCGTGATTTTAGCATAAAATTCTCTTCCGTGCTAAATTTAGAGATAAAATTTTAGCGACTGGGCTTGAACGGGCAAATTTGGCGCCATAGTAAAAAATAAGCTCGCTTTGGTTATAATTTTCGCTTAAATTTCAAAACAAGGACGCAAAAATGAAAATTATGGTGATTCAAGGACCGAATATCAATATGCTTGGTATGCGCGAGCCCGCTATTTACGGGGTTATGAAGATGGAGGATATCCATAAGCAGATGAAGGCGGTCGCCGATCAGAGCGGCAACGAGATCGAGTTTTTCCAGAGCAATTTCGAAGGCGAGATCGTCGATAAGATCCAAGAGTGCTTCGGCACCTGCGACGGCATCATCATCAATCCAGCCGCTTACACGCACACTTCGCTCGCTATTCGCGATGCGCTCGCCGCAGTCAGCCTGCCCGTAATCGAAGTGCATATCTCAAACATCGCTCGCAGAGAGGAGCTTAGACAAAAAAGTCTAATAGCGCCCGTAACAGCGGGTCAGATCATAGGCTTCGGCCCCGTAGGGTACCATCTGGCGATGATCGGAATGATTCAAATTTTTGAGCAGATCAAGGCAGCCAGAGCCGAGCAGAAAGCCGATTAGGCTTAGGATTAAATTTGAAAAATTTTATCCTAAAGGACGAAAACGCTGTTTACCACGAGTGCGGATACAGCTGCGACAACGCGATATTTTTGAGCTTCGCGGGGCGCAAATTTTTCCTCACCGATGCGCGTTATAGCATCGAGGCGCGCGAGCTTTGCAAAGATACCGAAGTGATCGAGGTCGAGCGAAATTTGATAAAAGACACGCGGCTGTTTTTACGAAAGGCGGGCGTAAAGGAGCTTAGCTACAACCCGTACGATTTTAGCGCGGGCGAGTGGGAGGCGCTTAGCAAAGGGCTTGGGATAAGATTTAAGGCGCGGGCGAATTTTTCGCAAATTTCTCGCATAGTAAAATCAGAGGATGAGATAAAAATTTTAAAACGCGCGGCGCAGTTGGGCGCTGAAAGATTTGACGAATTTGCCGCCTTCGTGCGCGAAAACGGCGAAGGGATGAGCGAAGAGGAGCTGTTTTTTAACGCCGAGCTTATCTTTAAGAAAAAGGGTGAGCTCGCGCTTAGCTTTTCGCCTATCGTAGCGATCAACGAAAACGCCGCAAAGGCGCACGCTCTGCCGAGCAAAAAGCGGCTACGTCGGGGCGATTTGCTCCTGCTTGATGCGGGGGTTAAATTTAACCGCTACTGCTCCGATAGGACGCGTACGGCGTGCTTTGACGAAAATTTTAACTTCGGCAAAGAGCAAAATTTTAAAAACGCCAAACGGCAAGAGATTTACGAGATCGTAAAAGAGGCGCAAGCTCTGGCGATCGCAGCGGTTATGCCCGGTAAAAAGGCGCGCGAGATCGACGCGGCGGCTAGGGATTTTATTGCAAGGCATGGTTACGGCGAGGCGTTTTTTCACAGCACCGGACACGGCGTCGGAGTCGATATCCACGAGCTTCCGTTTATCTCAAAGCGCGGAGATACCGTGCTAAAAGAGGGCATGGTCTTTAGCGTGGAACCGGGGATTTACTTGCCGGGCGAGTTTGGCGTGCGCATCGAGGACGTCGTGGTCGTGCGCGAAAACGGGGCTGAAATTTTATGAGAGTAGCTCGGGTGAACATGCAACTTAAGAAAAACGGATTTTACGAGTGCGCGGACGCGCTGTGCGTCGTAAAAAGCGCCGTTTTTCCGATGAGGCGCCGCGAGCGCGGAAATTTTAAAAATTTATACCTACTTGGACTCGGCGGGAATTTAGGAGATGTCAGGCGACGCTTCGAGCGATTTTATCGCACTTTACAAAGCGATGCGCGCTTTTTCGTAGCGCAAAATTCTCCAATCTTAAAAAACAAGCCGTTCGGCTTTTTGCGACAGGAAAATTTTTTAAACGCCGTGATGCTCGTGCAAAGCTCTCTGCCACCGCTTACATTGCTTAAAATCATGCAGCGCGCGGAGCTACGATTTGGGCGCAAAAGAAGCTTCAAAAACGCGCCGCGCACGCTGGACGTGGATATTTTATATGCAAGCGCGAAGGTGCGTGCCTGCGAGCGGCTGATGCTGCCGCATCCGGGTGTTTGCGAGCGCATAAGCGTGATTTTGCCACTTGGAGAGATGAAATTTAAAAGAGGACTGATATGCAAACTAAAATCGTAAATTTTTTAAGCGCCAAGGGCGGAGTCGGCAAGAGCGTGATTGCAGCGAATTTCGCCGAAATTCTAAGCGAGCAGGGCTACCGCACGGCGATCATCGAAGCGCCAAATTTAAACAATCAAGAGATCATCTTAAACGCTTTGCAAAGAAAGAGGATTTCGCTACCAAGCGCTGTCGCAGTAAAAATTTCTCAAAATTTAACGCTCGTCTCGCCCGCGCTTGCTTCACAAAATCCCGTGTCTTCACAAAATTTTACAAATAGCGCGAATTCTATGGCGCAAAATTCTATCAAAAACGCAAGCTCTAACGCAGATAATTACGTCGTGCAAAGCTCGCAAGACGACGAAAGTGGCGGCTCGCATAATTACGCGCAAAAACTCACGAGCTTTGATGGCAAAAACAACTCAGAAAATTCCGCCGCTTCAAATTCAATAGCAAACGCTGCAAAAAATTCTACGAATTGTGCAGCCAAAAAGCCGCAGAATTGCGAAGATGGATGGAATTTTACAGAATCAGAAAGCCTAGAAAATTTTAAAAGTGATGATTTCACCAAGCAAAATTCAATCCCTGACGAGAATTCTCAAAATTCCGCGAGTAAAGATGAAATGAAAAATTCCGCCCGCTCATCAAATCCCGAAGAAGCCGGAAATTTCGCAAACGCAAAGGCTCACGAAAGCTCCGCTCGCTTCGCAAGCGAGCTGAAAGAGGCGGGAATCTTCGATTTTATTTTGATCGATGCGGGGCTTGAGTATCTTGGAGATTTTTTGAGCATCGGCGACGAAAATATCGTGCTGTGCGCGAACGAACCCTGCTCGATCAGCAACACCTACGCGCTTTTAAAGACGCTTGGGGCGAGCAAAAAAGAGGTTTTGTTTTTGCTAAATTTCACCGCGAGCGAGGATGATGCCGTGATGATTTACGAAAATCTAAAGTCGGTCGCGCACCGCAATATAAGCGAGCTGGGCTTTAAACTGCTAGGCTTTGTGCCGTTTTGCAAACAAGTAGCCGTCTGCTCACAAAATCGCGCGCTTTTTAACTCGCACTATCCGTTTTCGCCCGCTACCATCGCGCTTAGACAGAGCGTCTCGCGATTTTTAAGCAAACAGGGCTGCGAGCCTATCGATATGAGCGCTTACCGCGGCGTCGGCGGATTTTTACGAAAGCTTAGCAACCTAGTATGATTTACGATGAGATTTTAAATCACGCAAATTCTACTATTTTAAACGGAATTTTAAAAATTTAATGGTATTCTTAAAGTTAAAATTTTAAATAATATACACAAAAGATAGATTAATCATGCAGTTGAAAGAAATTTTAAAAGACATCAAAATTGCCCGCGACAATCTCAAAAACGTGGGCAAAAGCGCCACGATCTTCGGCTCGGCGCGCTTTAGCGAGGACAATCGCTACGTAAAAGACGCGCAAAAGCTCTGCGAAGGGCTCGCCGATTTAGGATACTCGATCATCACCGGAGGCGGTGGCGGCATTATGCAAGGCGCCAACCGAGGCGCATTTGCGAGAGCAAGGACGCACAGCGTGGGCTTTAACATCATGCTGCCGTTTGAGCAAAAAAGCAACGGCTTTTTGACGCAGGGCGCGAAATTTTCGGCATTTGCACCGCGCAAAGGCGCCCTCATCGAAAACAGCGAAATTTTCGTCATCTTTCCGGGCGGCTTTGGGACGCTGGATGAGTTTTTTGAAATTTTAGTGCTGGTGCAGACGGGCTTTAAGCGCGCACGGATCTATCTTTACGACGAGGAATTTTACGCGCCTTTGATGGAGTTTTTCCGCACTTCGCTGCTAAAATCTGGCGCGATAAACGAAAGCGATCTGCAAAATTTTAAGCTCTGCGACAGTGTGAATGAAATTTTGACGGATGTGCGACGCAAGGAGAACGAATGAAAATTTTAGTCGCTATGAGCGGCGGCGTGGACAGCTCGATGTGCGCGAAGCTGCTGCAAGACGCAGGGCACGAGGTGCAGGGCTGCTATATGAAGCTGCACGCAAAGCCCGGCTATCACGAAGCAAACATCGCTAAAGTTTGCAAAGTGGGCGAGTTTTTGGGTATAAAAATTCATATTTTGGATCTGCAGGATGATTTTAATCGTGATGTTTACGAGCCCTTCGTGCAGGCCTATATAGACGGTCTTACGCCAAATCCGTGCGCGCTGTGTAACCGCCGTATAAAACTCGGCAAGCTTTTGGAATTCGCGCGCGAGCAGGGCTTTGAGCGCCTAGCTACCGGCCACTACGTCCGTATCGAGGACGGGCTTTTAAAAGCCGCCGCAGATCTTAGTAAAGATCAGAGTTATTTTTTAGCAAACATCGATCCTGCCGCGCTTGAGTTTATGATCTTTCCGCTTGGGGGGATGTATAAAAAGGATGTCAAAGAGACCGCGCGCGCCTATGCGGAGCTTTCGCAGATCGCTTCTGCAAGCGAAAGCAGTGAAATCTGCTTTGTGGATACCACGTATATAGACGTTTTGAACCGTCATACGGGCACCAAAATGCCCGGCATCGTGCGCGATCGCGCGGGCAACGCCGTGGGCACTCACGAGGGCTATATGCACTACACGATCGGCAAGCGCCGCGGTTTTACGGTGCACGGCGCGCATGAGCCGCACTTCGTGCTAAGCATCGACCCGCGCAAAAACGAGATCGTCGTGGGCGGTAAGGACGAGCTGGCGACCTACGAGTTCGACACCGAAAATTTTAACGCCTTTTTAAGCAGGGATGAAATTTTAAATATGCCTGGTCTCGGCGTTAAGATCCGCTACCGCAGCGCCAAACTTCCCGTTAAAATTTCGCCGCGCAAGGACGACGGCGTGCATGCCGTGCTGTCCGCACCCGCAGCAGGCATCGCTCCGGCACAGCTCGCGGTTTTTTACGACGAACACGACCGCGTAGTAGCAAGCGGATTTATAAAATAGCGCTTCATTTTTGCTTCACTTAAAGCTCGCAGGTTTGCAAAACGGCGCTTTGATCGCGCCGTTTGATCTACACTCACTATGTTAAATTTCATATCAAAAAAGGAATTTACGCTTTTGAATCCAAGCCGCTAAATTTTATCTTGCGAGCTCGGCGAGCAAGTTTTATGCGCGTAGCTTTACGATTAAGCCTGTTAAATTTACGCTCTGTCGCTGTATATGCCTACATTGCTAGCCAAATTTTACGAAAGTTGCGGCGCTAAAATAAAATTTACGGCGACGCCTTATCCAAGCGCGCCGTGACGCAAAAATCGCGACCGATACAAAATATTTCGCGCGTCGTCGCGACGGCGCGAAACGAAATTTTGCACGACTGCCCTAAAGGAATTTGCGATGAAATTCCAAGCTCGCGTCAAAGCCCGCAATGCCGCTTAAATTTCATGAATTTACGCAAAATCAAATTTTAAAATTTAACAGCGCTTTCTGCGCTCGAATTGTGCTTAAATCGCGGCTAAAATTCCACCCGCGTCTTTACCTCAAAAAGCAGCTCGCCGTCCACTGCTTCAAGCCCGCCGCTCTTTATCATCTCGCGAATTTTACTCGTGCCAAGGCTGCTTTTTTGAAGCAAAATTTCAACCAAGTTTAAATCTTTGATCTCATAAATGCACCGATCTATCAGCTGCGAAGAGCCCAGATCGTCGAAGTAGAAAAATCGCCCGCCGTTTGAATAGACCCAGCCGTATAGCCCGCCGTGCACGCCGCCGACCCTGCGCCACTCATGCGGCAGCTCGAGCGCGAAAAGCCCGCTTTTGCGAGCGACCAGCCTACGACTGCTGCGGCCGCCGCCCCAAACTTCGGCGCCTTCTAAAAAATATATCCGCTCGCCGCTTTGAAATACGCTGCCGCTAAGCGCGCGAACTTCGCCCTCAAAGGGGTTGTCTGCCGCGCGCTTTTGCTTTCCGTCGTTCTCGTCAAAATAATAGATGCCGCCAGGGGAGGCAAAAAGCAGATGGTTTGAGTGTGCAAGCTGCCTATTTAGCGGAGTATAGGGCGCGGCGGCGAGGTCAAATTTTAAATCATTCGCAAAAACGTCGCCGCTTTTCGCATCCCACAAAAAATAGTCCAACCACTGCCTCAAAAGTTCGTAATGCCCGCCGTTATCGCGCGCGTCAAGGCGTAGGTTTTTAAAATACACGTTCGCGCCGTCCGCGGCATAAACGTCGCTAGCGCGTCCATCGCTTCCCTCTATCTGGCGCAGGCTCGCAGCATCGGCGCCCGGCAAAATCTCCCCCTTATAAAACGCGCGAGAGCCCTGCGCAGCGTAATACACGCCCGCGATTTGGCGCAGATCCGTAGCGTCCATTCGTTTAAATTTATAGAGGTAGCTTTGCGGCTTGGGCGCATCCCAAAAGATATGCGCCAAGGTTTGATAAGTAAGCTTAAGCGCCCCCAGCGCGTCATTAGGCACCGCCTCGCCGTCGCAAAAATAGCTAACTTGCCCGTCGCTTACGTATCCAAACGCCACGGCTTTCGTGCGCGCGGGCTCCAGCTCGCTCATCGCGATGTTTCCGCAATATACGGCGTTTTTATCCGCCGCGACATTGGAGCGGTAGCCGGAGCCGAAATCCAAAATCCGAAAACTCGCCGCGTCCGCGTCCGGTATCGCAAAATAGCCCGCACCCACCACGAGGGCGTAAATTTCATCTCCTTTTTTGTAAAAATCGCTGTATTTGATCTGCTCTTGCGGCGAGTAGTCGTCTGCGGAATTTATAACCGCCGACATAATAAGCACGCTAAAAGCCGCAAATACAAATGTCGCGCCAAGCGCGATCTTGCGCCAAAGCGGCATGCCTCGAGGCGCGTCTCGCACAGGCTTACGATCTGCTTCTACCTTGCGCGCCCTAGCTTTGCGCTTCTTTTGCGCGCGCTTGCCCTTTGGCTCTTGCGTAAAATCTTCATACATCTTTTGCCTCAAATTTAATCTCGCCGCAGATTGCGCGGCACTTGAAATTGTACAAAAGCGCGGCTAAATTTATGAAATTTAACGCTACAGACAAATTCTGATTCAACTTTTTGCGGCGCTAATTTATTTTGCGAATACCACAAAATCTCTGGCAAATTTTAATTCAAAGCGCTTCGTAGCCGCATGGAATCGGCGCCGTAACGCTTGCAAACACAAAATCCTCATCGCCCGTATTTTTCATACCGTGGCACTCTCCGCTTTTGGAAATGATTAGATCGCCCGCACAGATCGGCACCTCCTCGCCCTTGCTCGGATAAAACACGCCACGTCCGCTTAAGCAGATCCACACGTCATCGCCGTCTGGGTGGATATGAGGCGCTACGACCTGGCCGCGTTTGACGATCCAAACCGCGCCGCAAGTGGCCTCCGTAGTAAAAAATGTCGTTTTTACGGCTCGCTCATCGCTACAAATAGCATCTTTTATATGAAAAATTCTTTGCATTTTCTCTCCTTGAAGTTCACCGCATCCGGCGCGGTTTCGGCGGAATTTTAGCATTCTTTTCGTGCAGCGAAAGTGAAATTTCAAGCGCCAAACTCGCAACGTAACCTTAAATAAAAATTTTAAATTCTCGTTTTGCTATGCGATTTCTATGGAGGATTGAAGATCGCATCTAAAAGCAAGAAAACGCATAAGCAGGGTATTTGCGGATAGAATTTCGGCTTTAACTTAAGACGGAATTTTAAAAATTCCTCTAAATTTAAAACTGCTCTGCTAGATAAATTTATTGAATTTGATATGAGCTCTGCTTACGCGCTTTTGCTACCCAGCTTAAAGCCACATCGTAGCTTTTATCAAAAACCTCGCGTGACGCAGACTTTACGGCAAGCGCCAAGTCGGTTTATAAAGCTAAATCAGCTTATAAATAGATGTTGCCTCTGGCTTGTTTTAGCAGATACGCATTTTTGCGCCTCGAATTTTTGCACATTTTACGATAATGTTTTTATAGCGCGTAACATACTGATCACGAGCCGAGCGGGAGTTCAAAGAGATAGTGCTAGAATTTTGCACCATCTCTTAAATTTCAAAACTATTTTATCTTGCTTGGATCCAGTGCGATCTCGTCGTTTTTGATCACGCCGATACCTTTATTT
>CAUSBF010000047.1:0-10737 GCA_963529595.1 uncultured Campylobacter sp. | reverse complement strand
TTCTTCCCCAGCCCGCGGCGGTTTTTTCTAAGGCGTGCGAAATTTTAAGAAATTTTGCCGCAAACGATCTAGCTCTGTCGCTTAAACGTGCGCTTGCAGGCACCTTCCTCGCGCTTTTTGCGGGGATTTGCAGCGGGCTTGCGGCGGGGTATTTCAAAAGCCTGCGAGCCTTTTTAAACCCGCTAATTACCGTGCTTCTTTCGACGCCGCCCATCGTTTGGATCGTGCTTGCGATATTTTGGTTTCATTTCGGCGATACAAGCGTGCTTTTTACCGTCGTTATCGTCGTCGCGCCGATGACTTTTGCGTCCGCGGCGCAGGCGATGGCTAGCGTGAGCACCGAATACACCGAGCTTTTTGACAGCTACAAAAGCTCAATTTTAAAAAAACTGCGCTACCTCTACGCGCCGCACCTAATCGAGCGGCTGCTTCCCGCGATCTACGTCGCAGTCAGCAACGGCGCGAAAGTGCTTGTGATGGCGGAGCTTTTGGGCGCGAACGACGGCATCGGCGCAAAGATCGCCGAAGCGCGCGTCAATATCGATACGGTCGAGGTCATGGCGTATGTGTGCCTGGTCATAGCCTTTACGGCGCTTTTCGATTATCTCGTGACCAAGCCGCTTCAAATTTTACTGATGCCGTGGAGCAGATGATGCTAAAAATTTCAAATCTGCGCTATGAAATTCTGCGCGACGTTATAATTTCAGATTTTTCGCTGCAGCTACGCTCGGGCGAAGTAAAGACGCTTTTTGGCCCCAGCGGCTGCGGCAAGACCTCGCTTTTGCGGCTGGTCTGCGGGCTGGAGGATAAAAAAAGCGGGCAGATCGAAAACGGTTTTAAAAAAATCAGCTTTTTGTTTCAAGAAAACCGCCTGCTACCAAACCTCACGGCGCTTAAAAATATCGAAATTTTTAGTCCCTCCGACACGAGCGAAATTTACGCCCTCGCCGCAAAGATCGGGCTAAGTCCGAGCGATCTGAATAAATTCCCGCGCGAGCTAAGCGGCGGTATGCAAAAGCGTACGGCGTTTTTGCGCACGATCCTTAGCGGCTGCGATCTGGCGCTGCTTGATGAGCCGTTTGTAGGTCTGGATCGCGATCTGCGCGGCGTGCTGATCGAAATTTTGGTCTCAAAGATCGAGCGCGAGGGGCTTGCCTGCCTTTTGGTGACCCACGACCGCTTCGAAGCCGCACGCCTAAGCCACGAGATCATCGAGCTCGAGCCCAAAGGAATGGGGCTTAGGCGCGTCGTGAGCCTAGATGAGCCGCTAAGCGCGCGCGACGAGCGGTACGAAGGGCGCGTGGTAAACGAGCAGTTTAGGGGAGTGAGCTATTATGAATAGAAATTTTATCTTTAATGCGCGCAAACAGGGAGGTTCCGCACAAAATTTTAAAAATTTTATATGGAGCTTGGAAACCAATTCTGCGCAAAACTTCAAATATCAAAATTCCACTCAGGGTTTTTCGCAAAACGGCAGAAGCGCCGAGCCAAATTCCGTTCAGAACTTCTCACAGAGCTCTAAAAATTCCGATCGGAATTCCAAAGCTAATTCCACGCAAAATCAAGCAGAGTCCGTTTCGTCGCAGGAGTTCAAAAATCCGAAGCCGTGCCCGGCGCAGCGGCTAGGCTTTTACGCGCCTAAATTTAAAGATGAGCGCGCGAGGAATTTTTTCTCCCATCCGATGCGCACCTTCGTTCTTTGCGCCTGCTTTTTTGCGACGCTGGGCGCGCTTAGCTTTTTAGCACCCGATGCGCTAGCGATCGATTACGTCGCCGCTCATAAGTTTTATTTTCTGTTTTTGGCGCCTTCGTGCATCTACGCGGCGTTTTTGCTTACCGCGCTGCCCGATTGGACGAACTTCGAGGGCTCGCTAAAGCCCATCTCGCTTGCCTTTGCCGCCTGCCTGATTGCAGCCTTTATCGCGAGCTTTTTAAATTTACGGCTTGCGGCTGCGATTGTGGGGCTGTTTTGGGCGGTATTTTTCATCTTTGCGGCATGGCTTTTGTGGCTGGATAAAAACTCGAATAATTTTAGCATCCTGGCAGTCCTTGCGGCGTTTTGCGCCTGCTCTGCGGCCTACGGCGCAAGCGGAGATGAGAAGTTTTTGCTTAGCTTCGTGCATATCAACGTCGCGGCGATCGCCGTCGTAAGCTACCGCATAAGCGTCGTCATCGGCAACGAAGCGCTAAGAGAGGGCGGGCTGAAGGACGCCGTTTTTATTCCAAATTTTATCTACAAAAATTTAGCCGCTTTCCTTGCCTTCGCTTTGGCGCTCGCGACGCCCTTTTTAAGCGAGGCGACGTGCGGATTTATCGCGCTTGGCATCGGGTTTTTGTTTTTGGCGAAACTTCGCGAGCTGCACTACGTCGAAATTCTAAGCCGCCACTATATGGCGTTTTACTACGCGTTGCAGGCTGCGTGCGCGGCGGGCTATGCGTGGCTGGGCTGGGAGCTGATACGCGGGGGATACGCTGTCGCGCCGCTACACGTCATCGCGATCTGCTATATGTATGGAGCGATACTTTTCGTAGGGATGATCGCCGGACAGCGCCACAGCGGAATTTCGCCGCTAAACTTCCCGCGCCTAAGCCGTGCGGCGCTCGTTTTGGCTCTGCTCGCGGGGGCTTTAAGAGCCGTTTTTGCGGGCGAGAGCTTTGTTTTATACGTGATGATCCCCTCGGCGCTTTTCATCGCCGCGGTCGCGCTATATCTGATAAATTTCATCCCGATCTTTCTGAAAAATCCTTTCAGCGCGGATCCGGATTGATGCTCATCAAAGCGGGCTTGCTAAATTTTAGCTACAATCGATCAAATTTCATCTCAAGGAGAACTTATGCAACACATCAAAAATATCGACGCTGCTAAGGCCGTAGAGCTTGCTTCGCTAGTCGAGGTGGCCCCTCACAAGGTGATTTCGCGCACCCTCGCGCAAAATCCTGCGCTAAATATGACGCTTTTCGCCTTCGACGGCGGCGAGGAGATCAGCTCGCACAAATCCGACGGCGACGCGTTCGTTTACGTGCTTGAGGGTGAGGGCGATTTCACGATCGACGGGCAGAAGCACCGCGTAAAAGCGGGACAAAGTATCGTCATGCCTGCGGGCTTGCCGCACGCGATCTTCGCGCCGGTGCCGTTTAAGTGGTTTTTAGTAGTGGTTTTTTAGCCTCTGAGTTTAAGAGCGGGTCAAATTTTAAAATTTAGCCCGCCGCTTCATAAAATTTTATCCGAAATTCCATTCGCAGGGTCGTTCTGTCTATTTCAGACCATTTCCGCTCGCCCTCGCAAAATTTTAAAATTTAGAAACGTTTAAATTTTACTTTTACCGCGCCCAAAAATTTCGTCTGTTTTGCAAACCGTGCAGGAGCTGAAAATAACACATCGCGTTTGCGCGCCGTACCGAGCCCCGAAATCGCGCGCTCGAGCTCGCATCGCAAGTCAAATCCATGGCTCGCGCGTTAAATTTCAAAGTCGCGCCGAGCACTTAATATGCGTCGAGCGTGCAAATACGCGCCAAGCTAGTCGAGCAGATAGGCGCTGTAATAGGGCAATGCGCCAAGCGCGCAATACATATCGGGCGAGTAGAGCAGACGGGCGCTGTCTGTAGTAGGGCGAACCCGCCGAGTGCGCAATGTGCGCCTAGCTCATAGATTAAGCGTAAATTTAAAGGCCGTGCCCGACGCGAAATGCACTCCAAGCCGGCCTAAATTTTAAAATTTAACTCTCGCTCGGGGTTAGCTCCTTGATGATGAGCTCTGGCGTGATCGTGCCGCGGAAGTTGTTTTTGCTAATCGTAAAGATCGCGTCCACCCGCTCTCCCGCGCGCGGCAAAAAGTCGTAGTTGAAAAACAACGCCTCGACGCTGCCGCCGTTTTTGTCAAGCGCCATTTTGATATGCTTGCCCTCCTTGCCGATCTCCCTGATATTGCGGGCGCGCGCGCCTTTGATACAAAAGAGCGGGCGCGGATTTTTCTGCCCGTAGGGCTCGTAAAATTCTAAAATTTCAAGCAGCTCGAAGTCTATCTGCGACGCGTCTAGCTCGCCAAGCAGATCGTCCTGCGCGCTAAAATCGCTCAGATCCTTGGGTGTAATGCGCTCATTTACGCGCCGCTTAAACTCGTGAAGTAGCGCAGGATCGATCCCTACGCCCGCAGCGCCCTTGTGTCCGCCGAAGGTCGTTAAAATTTCGCTTTGTGAGGAGATCAGCTCTAAAATGTCAAATTTACCGATGCTGCGCGCGCTCCCTTTGGCGCGCGAGTCGCTTACGCTAAAGACGATCGCGGGCTTTTTGTAAGTCTTGCTTAGGCGGCTTGCGACGATGCCGATGATCCCTTCATGCCACTGCGGACCCCACACGACGATGACGTTGTCGCTTGGATCGACGCTTTTTACGATCTCGTCGTAGAGGCTTTTCTCCTCCTCTTTGCGCGAGTTGTTGATGGAATTTATCGTCTCTAGATAGTGGTTTGCCTCTCTGATATTTTTGGCGCATAGGAAATTATACGACATCGTTGCATCGTCCATCCGCCCCGTGCAGTTGATAAGCGGCGCGATCGTGTAGCTGATATCGTCGAATTCGAAGTGCTTTTTAAAATAGTGCTCTTTAATCGCCTTGAAGCAGGCGCGGTTTGAGCTATTTAGCCTCTTGATGCCGAAGCGCAAAAGCGCGCGGTTCATATCGCGCAGCTCCATCATATCGGCGATTATGGCGATGATGAGGATATCCATCGAGCTTGCCATATCGTAGTTCACGCCGAGGGTTTCTTTTAGCGCGCCCACGAGATACCACGCTACCTGCGCGCCGCAAATTTCGATATTTGGGAAGGTGCAGTCAGGCTGCTTCGGATTGATTATCGCATAAGCTCTTGGCAGCACGGGCGGGGGCATGTGATGATCGGTGATGATGAGATCGATCCCCTTTTGAGCGCAAATTTCGGCAGCTTCCGTCGCGGAGGTGCCGTTATCTACGGTAATGATGAGATCAACATCCTCAAGCTCGCCTATGATCTCGCTGTTTAGCCCGTATCCGTCGGTGAAGCGGTTCGGGATCTTAATGACGTACTCCGCGCCTATTTGATTGAAAAAATCGCTCATTATGACGGTGCTTACGATACCATCGACGTCGTAATCGCCGACTACGGCTATGCGCTGGTTTTCTTCGATGGCAGTTTTTATGCGCAAAGCCGCCTTATAGGTATCTTTCAGATCGCAGGGTAAGGGAATTTCAGAAATTTTAGTATGCCGATCGTTCGCAAATCTCGATTTTAGAATTTCCCTTATCTCATTTTTACCTAGCATTTTTTATAGATGCTTCGATAAAGCCCAAAATAGCAGGATTTGGGCGTACTAGACGGCTGGTAAATTCCGGGTGAAACTGCACGCCCAGGAAAAACGGATGGTTTTTTAGCTCGACCGCTTCGATAAGCCCGTCGCTCTCGCCGCAGACGATAAGCCCGTGCTTTTCAAACTCGGCGCGGTACTTCGGATTGGCTTCGTAGCGGTGGCGGTGGCGCTCGCGGATGGTTTTTTGCTCGCCGTAAATTTTACTCAAAAGCGAGCCTTTTTTGACGTCGCAGTCATAGCCGCCCAGCCGCATAGTGCCGCCCATAGGGGATTTGTGCGTGCGGATCTGCTTTTTGCCGCTCGTGTCGATGAAGCTGTCGATCAGATAGATCACCGGATCTTCGGTCTGCGGGTCAAATTCCGAGGAGTTAGCGTTTTTTAGTTTTAAGACGCTCCGCGCAAACTCCACCATCGCAAGCTGCATCCCCAGGCAGATGCCCAAAAATGGCACCTTATGCACCCGCGCGTAGTTTATGGCTAAAATTTTACCCTCTACCCCGCGCGAGCCGAAGCCGCCCGCGACTAAAATTCCGTTTACGTCGCGGAAAATTTCATCTACATTTGCAGCTTCAATTTTTTCACTATCTACCCACTTTAAGTTTATCCGCGTATCAAGCGTCGCGCCCGCGTGGATGATCCCCTCGGTGAGGGATTTGTAGCTTTCTTTTAGATCGATATATTTGCCGACGAAGGCGATCGTGGTTTCGTTCGTAGGCACGATGACGCGCTTAACGAGGCTGTCCCAGTTGCTCATATCGACTTCGAGTTTGTTTAAGCTTAGAGTCTCTGCGATCGGCGTTAAAATATCCTGCTTCAAAAACGCAAGCGGGATCTGATAGATGCTCGCGCTATCGGGGCTTTCGATGACGCAGTTTTTATCCACTCCGCAGCTTAGCGCGATCTTATCTTTAAGCGCGCGATTTAGCGGCATTTCGGAGCGGCAGATTATCATATCGGGGCTGATACCGATGCGGCGCAGCTCGCCTACGCTGTGCTGCGTGGGCTTAGTCTTGAGCTCGCCCGCGACCTTTATAAAAGGCACGAGCGTGAGGTGGATATTCATCGTATTTACCCTACCAAGCTCCACTCTCATCGCGCGGATCGCCTCTAAAAACGGCAGCCCCTCGATGTCGCCCACGGTGCCTCCGATCTCGACGATCAGCACGTCGTTGCCCTCGCCCGCCTTCTTTATGCGGCGCACGATCTCGCCTACGATGTGAGGGATCACCTGTATCGTCTTGCCCAGATAATCGCCCCTGCGCTCCTTTTCGATGACGGAGCTATAAACTTTGCCCGTGGTGAAGTTGTTGTCTTGGCTTAAATTTTCATCCAAAAACCGCTCATAATGCCCAAGATCCAGATCGGTCTCCGCGCCGTCGTCGGTGACGAAAACCTCTCCATGCTCCAGCGGGCTCATGGTGCCTGGATCGACGTTGATATAAGGATCCGCCTTTAGGATGCGCACTTTAAGCCCAGCGTGCTTTAAAAGCGTCGCGATCGACGCCGCCGCAATGCCCTTACCCAGCGAGCTCAGCACTCCGCCGGTGACGAAAATATATTTCGTTTGTTTTGCCATAAGTTTTCCTAAATTTTGATATTCATGTCGCGATTATAACTTATTTTAGGTTAAAGCACACTAAGCTAGAATTTTAAAATATTAGAAATTTACGGCACAATACGACCCAAATAAATTTTAAATTTAAAGGAGAGATGATGAAAAAGATCATCGCGGCTTTAGTGATCATCGTAGCGCTTATAGCGGGCGTTTTTGTAGCGACAAAGGACGCAAAAACGGGCGTAGCTAAAAGTGTAAACGATAGCATAACCAAAACGGTTGACGGTGCGGTCGGCAAGAGTGCCAGCGCCGCGATTGAGCAGCAGATTGCGGAATTTATCGCTAGAAACGAAATTTTCGAGACTAAAAGCGCTAAATTTTATCCCGGCGATAGCAACTCAAGCGGCTTTATCGAAGGCGTAGTAAAAAAAGAGAAACTACAAAAAAGCCTTGCCGAGGGCTTTAGCAAGCTAAAGGAAAAAGCAGGCGCGCAAGATAGCAACGATACGGACGAGCCGGATCCTGCTAAAATTTTCCCGGAAGATTTTGCTTTTCGCTATGACTACACTATTAAGCATAGCGTAAAAAACGCTGCGGATGGATTTGAGAGCGACGGAATTTTAACGATTAAGACGCCATATTACGCAGAGCCTTGCAAGAAGCTGTTTAAGACTGACGCGCCGCTTAGCACGCATCTAAACTACGGACCTACAGAGGTTAAATTTAGCGCAAAGCTAGCCGATATAAATGTGCTCGAAGATGGCGGAATAGGACGTCTTGCAGGCCTTAGTCTAAACGGCACGAGCGATATGAGCGGTAAAACGATAAAAGCCTTGGGCTTTAAAATCGGTGAAATTTTTATAGACGACGGCAAGGATTCGGGTCTTGATGTGAAGGATCTTATCTATGAGGCAAACTTTAAAAACGGTATCCAAGATCTAGACGATAATATAACTAAGCTCTTTTTGAATGACATAGATTTTGCAGGCAGCACAAAAGAGCTCGTCGTAACTGTAGATAAACAGCGCTTCGTCGTAGTCACGGATATGAGCACGGAAGGTAGCTACCGCGTAAAAGATGGAATTTTAAATTTCAACGAAAGCGATAAAGCCCAAAGCCTAAAAATCGCTGACGTGCTAGTGCGAAACATCCATTTAGGCGTCGATACCAGCTTTAGCGCCGCACTTTTCGAAAAATATCTGTCTATTATCTCAAATCCGCAAGAAGGCGAAAAATTAGCGGAAAATAAAGAGCTTTTTATGAAGCTGCTAAAAGATGATATGAAAATCAACGTGAGTGATTTTTCGTTTGAAAATAGCCTCGGTAAGAAATTTGCTTTTAACGCAAGCGCGCTAGTAGGCGGCTACATCGACGGGACGCAGCTTTTTAAGCGCATGAGCTTGGACGGCAAAGCTACGATAAATACGACCATCACGGACTTCCTATCGCCTTATGATAGCCTGCGCGATTTTGCGCCGATGGCGGAAGTTTACGGCTCGCAGTTTCTTAAGCCTGATGGAGATGGGGTTAAGATGGAGTTTAGCTTCGATAAGGCAAGCAACTCTATGATATTAAACGGAAAGCCTATCCCGCTACCGCACAACTAAATTCTTAAGCTTTGCGAGCAAATTTTAAACCTGTTCGCAAAGCTCTTTTTGTTTCTTGCTTTTTCGGCACAGAATTTCGCAAAACTCCACGTAAATTTTTACCTACAGAATTTCGCGGTGGCGCCATAAAATTTCGCTCGAATTTTACCGCATCTTTTCCGCCCGCCCAGCTAAATTTTAATTCGACAATCGAAAAATTTTATCCTTTAATGACAGATAGGCTTAAGCAATTTTGGCTATAATGCGCTCTTTTGCAGCGCAGCTAGCGTAAATTTAAAAGACGGCGGATTATGAGCGGCATTTATTACGCCGCCTCTTTTGACGACGTATTTTATATTGGGAAACTAACGCTAAATTTGCATTTTTAAATTTCAAGGAACGATATGAAAGTAATCAAACGCAACGGCAGAACCGAGGAACTTGACGTAAGCAAGATCAAAAAATACACGAGCGAGGCGGTAGAGGGGCTGGAAAACGTAAGCCTTAGCGAGCTTGAAGTGGACGCAAAGATCCAGTTTCGCGATATGATCACCACGGAGGAGATCCAACAAACCCTCATCAAAACCGCGGTCGAGAAGATCGATGTGGATCGCCCGAACTGGACCTTTGTCGCCGCGCGGTTATTTTTATACGATCTGTATCACAAGGTAACTGGCTTTAGCGGCTACAATAGCCTAAAAGATTACTTCGCTCGCGGCGAGGCGGCGGGCCGCATAATGCTCGGCTTAAAGGAAAAATACGATCTTGAGGATCTAAATTCTTATCTGCAGCCGCAGCGCGATTTGCAGTTTAACTATCTTGGCATTAAAACGCTTTACGATCGCTACCTCATCAAAGATAAAAGCGGCGCGCCGATCGAGCTTCCGCAGCAGATGTTTATGGCGATCGCGATGTTCCTTGCGCAAAACGAGCTTGATTGCCAGAGCTGGGCGAAGAAATTTTACGATCTCATATCTAAATTTGAAGTCATGCTGGCTACTCCGACGCTCTCAAACGCCCGCACGACGCGACATCAGCTAAGCAGCTGCTACGTGGGCTCCACGCCCGATAATATCGAGGGAATTTTTGATAGCTACAAAGAGATGGCGCTTCTGAGCAAATTCGGCGGCGGTATCGGCTGGGACTGGTGCAAGGTGCGCGCGATGGGCGGCAGCATCGACGGGCATAAAAACGCCGCGGGCGGTATCATCCCGTTTTTAAAGATCACAAACGACATCGCAGTCGCCGTCGATCAGCTGGGCACGCGCAAGGGTGCTATCGCCGTGTATATCGAGCCGTGGCACATGGACGTGAGCGACTTCCTCGATCTGCGTAAAAACTCGGGCGAGGAGAGGCGCCGCGCGCATGAAATTTTCCCTGCGCTGTGGATAAACGATCTGTTTATGAAAAGGCTTCAAAGCGGCGGCAAGTGGACGCTCTTCGATCCTGCAGAGGTAAGCGATCTGAGTGATCTATACGGCGCGGAATTTGAGGCGCGCTACGAGCAGTACGAGGCCGACGATAAAATTTCAAAATCCACCATCCTGGCAAAGGAGCTTTGGAAGAAAATTTTAACGAGTTATTTTGAGACGGGCATGCCCTTTTTGTGCTTCAAAGATAATGCCAACCGAATCAATCCAAACGCGCATCAAGGCTTAATCAGGAGCTCAAATTTATGCACGGAGATCTTTCAAAACACGGCGCCGAACCACTATAAAATCAAAGTCGTTTTCACTGACGGCAGCGAGAGGCTGTTTGAGGAGAACGAAGATGTGGCGACCGATGCGGGCATTGTAAAAAAGGCGAAAAAGATCACCGCGCTAGACACGCTGGGCGGCAAAGAAATTTTTATCGTAGAAAAGGGCTGCAGCGAGGGCGCGACGGCGGTTTGCAACCTCGCAAGCGTAAATTTAAGCAAAATCAACAGCCGCGAAGAGATAGCTCGCGTAATGCCGATCGCCGTGCGGATGCTCGATAACGTCATTGATCTAAATTTTTACCCGCACGCCAAAGTCAAACATACCAATCTAAAAACCCGCGCGATAGGGCTCGGCGTAATGGGCGAGGCGCAGATGCTTGCCGAGCGCGGCGTGAAGTGGGGTAGCTACGAGCACTTCGAGCTGATCGATAGAATAATGGAAAACGTGAGCTTTAACGCGATCAAAGCAAGTTCAAATTTAGCCGTGGAAAAGGGTAGGTATCCTGATTTTGCGGGCTCGAAGTGGAGCGAAGGAATTTTTCCGATCGATTTAGCG
>CAUSBF010000046.1:0-10818 GCA_963529595.1 uncultured Campylobacter sp. | reverse complement strand
GCCCAAGGGGCCGTTTCTGGAGATGAAAGCGTAAAGGATCAGTCCTATCGCCACTGTGGGCATCGCAAGCGCTACGTCGCTTAAAAGTCTAAGCGTTCTGCGAGCGCGAAATTCGTAAAATCCGAGGATAAATCCTATCGGAAAGCCGATTACAATAGCGAAAAATATCGAGATGCTCGAAGTATAAAGCGTCGCCTTAATCGCCGAAAAGGTCTCCGCATCGCCGCTAAAAAGCAGACCGAATGCACTTAAAATTCCTTCTAAAATAAAGTCCAAGATTGTGTCCTAAATGTTCTATTCTGGCAAATTTATATGCTATAATAGCATATTTTTTAAAGGAGATAACATGAAAAAAATATTTTTTGTTTCGCTCGCTCTTAGTGCGAGCCTTTTTGCCGCCGATAACGATTTGGTAATGGCAACCACAACGAGCACCGATAATACGGGCTTGCTAGACGCGATCTATCCTGCGTATAAGGCGGAAACCGGCGTCGATGTCAAATGGACGGCGGTGGGCACAGGTGCTGCTCTAAAGCTTGGCGAGAACTGCGATGCGGACATACTTTTCGTGCATTCGCCGAAGGTCGAGAAAGAATTTGTAGAAAAAGGCTTCGGCGTTGATCGCACGCCCGTTATGTATAACGATTTTATCCTCATCGCCGATAAATCGATCGCGCCTAAATTTAAAGGCAAGGACCTTAAAGGCTCGTTTGAGCTAATCAAGGCGGATAAGATTAAATTTTTCTCTCGTGGCGACAAATCGGGCACCGATAACAAAGAGAAAGGAATTTGGAAAAAGGTTGAGGGCGCTGTGCCTGAAAATGAGGCGTGGTATAACCAAACCGGTCAGGGCATGATCGCTACGATCAACGCAGCCGCCGAGCAAAAGGGCGTGACCTTCACCGATCGCGGCACCTACATCAAATACGAGGATAATAAAAAGGGAAATCCGGATATGGTTATCATCAACGAAGGCGATAACGATCTGAAGAATTTTTACTCCGTAATCGCGGTCAATCCGAAGCACTGCCCAAAAGCCGACTATGAAAACGCGCAGCGCTTCATCAAATGGATCACTAGCGAGAAGGGGCAGAAGTTCGTAGGCGATTTCAAGCTGCTAAATAAGCCGCTTTTCACCCCTGATGCGAATACTCGCAAGAATTAGCTCTAGCTAAATAAGGCTAAATTTAAAGCCCAAAGGCGAAGTGCCGTCTTTGGGCTTTTGCTTTTTAATAAATCAATCTGCGCGCCTTTGAATTTAGCTCTTTTGCCTCTAAAATTTAGTGGGCGTTTTTCTGCGTCTTTTTACGATACATTTTTTACTTTCTAGCCATACGTTTAAATTTATCGCAGCTTCGTTTGTAGGCGATAGGCTTAAAATTTCAGCTATATTTGAGATCGGTGCGGAGAAATTTCGATCGCGTTCGGATATACTTTAATGTCTAGCGGTATTTATACAGCGCAAAATTTAGTAGTATTTATGTGTGACTCAAAATTTTAGTTTGTTGGGAATTTAATTTGAAGTTGCGGTTAAGCTCGGGCGTATGAAAAACGCCCGAGTCTGTGAAGCTATAAAATTTTATGTGCAGTTTATGGGGTCGCTTCTGTCGCGTGCCGGTAAAATTGCCTTTCAAGCTCTGGCAAAACTACCGAGCGCGCGGCTATAAATTTCACTTTGCGCGGGGGTTATTCGACTTCGGCGTCGATGACGTCGTCGTCTTTTTTACCGCCGTTTGCACCGCTGCTTTGCGATCCGCCTTGCGCGCCCTGATTTGCGCTGGCAGCCTTGTATAGATCCTCGGCGACTTTGCTTAGAGCTTCTACTTTGGAGTTTATCGCTTCCTTGCTCGCGTTTTCATCCTTTAGCACGGCTTTTAGATCGTTTAGCGCGCCCTCGATCTTAGCGCGTAGATCGCCCGGCACCTTCTCGCCCATCTCGCTTAGGCTCTTTTCGGTTTGATGCGCGATGCTATCGGCTTGGTTGCGCGCCTCGACGGTTTCTTTGCGCTTGTTGTCTTCCTCTTTGTGAAGCTCGGCGTCCTTCACCATCTTATCGATTTCGGCATCGCTTAAGCCGCTTGAGCCGGTTATGCGGATGTCGGTTGCTTTGCCGGTAGCTTTGTCTTTTGCCGAAACAGTTAAAATTCCGTTCGCGTCGATATTAAATTCCACCTCGATCTGCGGCACGCCGCGAGGAGCGGGCATGATGCCTTCAAGATTGAAATTTCCTAGCGATTTGTTATCTTTCGCAAACTCGCGCTCGCCTTGCAAGACGTTGATCGTAACGGCGCTTTGATTATCCTCTGCTGTCGAGAAGGTTTGAGATTTTTTCGTAGGTATCGTAGTTCCCTTTTCGATGATCTTGGTCATCACGCCACCCAGGGTTTCGATGCCGAGGCTTAGCGGAGTGACGTCGAGCAGTAGCACGTCTTTTACGTCGCCTTTGATGACCGCGCCTTGGATCGCTGCGCCGATTGCTACGACTTCATCAGGGTTTACGCTCTTATTTAACTCCTTGCCGAAAGCCTTTTTGACCTCCTCTTGCACCAAAGGCACACGCGTCGAGCCGCCCACCATGACGACCTCTTTTATATCGTTCATGCTTAGCCCTGCATCGCTTACGACCTTTTTGAGAGTGTTTATGGTCTCATCTACCAAAGAATCGATCATGCTTTCAAATTTAGCTCTAGTGATGGTTTTCATCAGGTGTTTAGGACCTGTGGCATCAGCAGTGATGAAAGGTAAATTTACCGTCGTTTCCATCGCGCTGCTTAGCTCTTTTTTGGCGTTTTCCGCAGCCTCTTTTAGGCGTTGCATAGCCATGACATCGCCGCGCAAGTCGATGCCTGTTTCAGATTGAAATTCTGAGGTTAAAAAGTCGATCAGTTTGTTATCGAAATCATCACCGCCCAAAAATGCATTACCGCCGGTAGCTAAAACTTCTACGACGCTATCGCCGGTTTCTAGCACGGTTACGTCGAATGTACCGCCGCCTAGATCGTAAACGACGATCTTTTCGGATTCTTTTTTATCCAGTCCATACGCAAGCGCCGCCGCGGTCGGCTCGTTGATGATACGAAGCACGTTTAAGCCTGCGATTGTTCCTGCTTCTTTTGTTGCCTTTCTTTGGCTGTCGTTGAAATACGCAGGCACGGTTATGACCGCATCTACGACGGGCTCGCCCAAAAACGCCTCGGCGTCCTCTTTTAGCTTGATTAATACCTTGGCTGAAATTTCTTGCGGCGTATAGACCTTGCCCGCGATCTCTACCGCGCACGCGCCATTTCGGTCGATGATTTTATACGGTAGGCGCTTTTTGGCCTCCTGCGCGTTTTTTTCATTCATCATAAGACCCATGATGCGCTTGATCGAATAGATCGTTTTTTCCGGGTTAGTGACTGCTTGGCGCTTGGCGCTGTCGCCTACTAAAACCTCGCCTTTGTCGGTGAAAGCTACTACTGACGGAGTGGTGTTTTTACCCTCTTTATTCGGTATGATCTTGCTCTCGCCACGCTCGAATATGCTTACGCACGAGTTTGTTGTTCCTAGGTCGATGCCTATGACTTTTGCCATTTTTTATCCTTTGTATTGAATTTAAAATTTTAAAATTTGGGCGATTATTTCGCCACCACTACCATAGCGGCGCGCAAAACGCGCTGCTTATACATATAGCCTTTTTGATATACTTGAACGATATCTCCTTTTTTAACGCCTTCGGCTTCAATCATCGAGATGGCGTTATGCACGCTAGGATCAAATCCCGCATCCGTCGCTATCGGCACGATACCATATTTTTCAAAAGTCTTTGTAAAAAGGCTTAGACATTGTTTTACGCCAACTTCAATTTTATCTGCAAGCTCATTACCTTCCACATCAATTTTGGCGGCTTCCTCAAGCGCGTCGATTATCGGCAGCAGATCCTTCGCAAAGCTCTCGCTAGCGTAAGCAACAGCGCTATCTTTTTCTTTTTCCAAACGTTTTTTGAGATTTTCAAAATCCGCATTGGCGCGGTAAAATTTATCGGTGATCTCACTCAGCTCGTTTTGAAGCTTTTGTATCTGCGCATCGGTATCGTCGCATGTCTGCGCCTCTTGCGGCTCGCTCGCCTCTGACGCGCACTGCTCGCAAACCTCTTTTTCTTCACTATCGCACGCTGCATTTCTATTGCCGTGCTCTTTAAATTTATGGCTCATGCTACTCCTTTAGCGTAGTTAAAAAATTTCTCGTAATTCTCGTAAACGCTGCCTGCGCAGATCATCGTAGCGTCCTCGCCTTCGAATTTTACGGGGCGTTTGATCCCCATAAATCCGTGCTCGAAGTAGGGCGCGAAGATCAAATTTTTAGTAAAATTTACGGCGATCGAGGGGTTGAGTAAAATTTTAAACCGCTCGTCTTTGAAAATTTTATACGCTACGACCTCGTTACAAAGAAATTCGATTTTAGAATTTTTTAGCTCTTTAATTTTGGTGCTAAGCTCGCGTAGACCGATCTGTATCGAAGCTAGCTCCAAATCTCCGAGTGAAATTCCTATTAAATTTGATAGGAATTTAAAAACTCTAAAATCGTATTTTAAGATAATCTCGTCCGTTCTAAATGTAAGGATTATGAAACGATCATCGTGATTGATGACTTCGCTTAGGGCTTCGTTTTCGGCGTTGAAAATCATACAGTAAATTTCAAAATCCTCGAGCACCGCTTCTAGCTCGCGAGCATCGTCTATTTTTAACTCATCGTCGAAGCTAAGCCTAGCGCGCCAGTAATCCTGCATCGTCGCAACCGTCGGAATTCTACCACCGCTTACATGAAGCTGCGTCAAAGCCCCCTCGTCGCTTAAGCGCTTAAAATAAATTCGGATGCTAGACGCTGACATCGCTACGCCCATACGCTCACCCAGCTCTGAAGATCCGATCGGGGTGTTGCTATCGAGATAGGCGGAAATGATGGATTCCAGGATCATATCACGTTTATTCGTTTTCACTTTTAGCACTCTTTCGGTAAGATTGCCAGTATTATACAACATTGAGTGGCAATATGTCAAGGTTTTTATATAAATTTTATAAAATTTTAGCAATCAAGTCCTGAGTTTGCTAAATTTTAACTATGATTTTTTGAGCTGAGCGGGATTCTTGGAATTCTTAGAATTCGCCGCGGTGGCGTTGCGGTAGAATTTTATTGTATTTTTCGTATTCGTAAACACAAATTTTACCGTCAGTCGGCTTAGAGCTTCGCCGTATGCGCCAGATAAATTCTATTTTGAAAAAATAGCAAATTGGCAGTGTAGCCGTAAATTTCGTGCTTACCAGCTAAAATTTTGTCATTTGCTGTAAATATGGAGCTAAATGCCAAAAAAACGCAAAATCCCCGCCGAAATGGCGCACAAGCTAGACGAAAGTGCTAGGCAAACAAAGCGGTGTGAGAACTCGCAAAGCTCAAAATTTCACTCGCTGACGCAAATTTAAATATACTTTAACGAATAGAAGTGTAAAATACGCCTCAAATTTCAACGATCAAGGGTTTTTATGCTAAAAGACATCTTCCTTTTCGGCGGTTTAATTTCTTACGACCACACTTTTATCTACCTTTTTTACTTCTTTTTGGTCGTCGCTATCATCGTAGCCGTCGCGCTTTGCTCCACTCGCTCGCTTCAGCTTGTGCCCCACGGCATGCAAAACATCGCCGAAGCCTACCTAAGCGGCGTACTAACGATCGGCAAGGACGCGATGGGTAGCGAGGAGCAAGCCAAAAAATATCTTCCGCTAATCGCAACATTGGGATTTGTGATATTTTTTAGTAACGTTATCGGCTTGGTGCCGGGCTTTGAGTCGCCGAGCGCGAGTCTAAATTTAACCCTTTCGCTTACGCTTTGCGTTTGGTTGTACTACCATTTTGAGGGCGTTCGCGAGCACGGTGTGATTAATTACCTAAAGCACTTTATGGGGCCGGTGAAAATCCTAGCTCCGTTTATGTTCGTTATAGAGATCGTCTCGCATTTTTCGCGCGTCGTATCGCTTTCTTTCCGACTTTTCGGAAATATCAAAGGCGACGATACCTTCCTGCTCGTTATGCTTACTCTGGCTCCTGCGCTAATACCGATGGTACCGTTTGCGCTGCTTACTTTTATGGCGATTTTACAGACTTTTATTTTCATGGTTTTAAGCTACGTTTATCTAGCGGGCGCCGTGATCGTCGATGAGCATTAATTTTAAGCGAAATTTCTTATACTTCCTCGTGGGTGCGTCGTTCGGATTGATCTTCGTCGGCGCATTCGTCTTTTTTGCCTATCCGTCATTTTATTTTTTGGGGTTAAAATTCCTCTTCATCTGCACCGCGCCGGGCGTGATATGCGTCATCATCACCTGCTTGATGGTCGATGTTTTCGATCTGAAAGAAAAGCTCCTTCATGGCGGCGAATAGAAATCTATTCGATTAAATTTTAAAATTTAGCCGCGCCGTGTGCCGCTGCAAGCGAGTATTAAAGCAAAAAATTGTAAAATTACGCGAAATTTTTATTCTAAAAGGTTAAGTTTATGTTTGAAACCGTGATCGGCCTAGAGGTACACTGCCAGCTAAATACCAAAACCAAAATTTTCTGCTCCTGCCCCACGAGCTTCGGCGACGAGGCGAATTCGCACGTCTGCCCGACCTGCTTGGCGCTCCCGGGCGCTCTTCCCGTGCTAAACGAGGAGGCGGTTAAAAAAGCTATCAGCTTCGGCACCGCCGTCAATGCGACGATCAATCGCAAGTCGGTATTCGACCGCAAAAATTACTTCTATCCCGACCTTCCCAAGGCGTATCAAATTTCGCAGTGGACGATCCCGATCGTAGAGCACGGCGAACTTTTTATAGCCGCGGACGGACAGAGCAAGCGCATCGGCATTACGCGCGCGCACCTAGAGGAGGATGCGGGCAAAAATAATCACGAAAGCTCGCGCAGCCTGGTCGATCTAAACCGCGCCGGTACGCCGCTTTTGGAGATCGTAAGCGAGCCCGATATGCGCTCTGCGGACGAGGCGGTCGCGTATCTAAAAAAACTCCACAGCATTTTGCGCTTTTTAAATATCAGCGACGCAAATATGCAAGAAGGCTCGTTTCGCTGCGACGTAAACGTCAGCATCCGTCCGCAAGGCGAGCAAAAGCTCTACACGCGTGTGGAGATTAAAAATTTAAACTCCTTTAAATTTATCCAAAAAGCGATCGAGTTTGAGATCGAGCGTCAGATCGAAGCGTGGCAGGACGGCAAATATGATCAAGAGGTCGTGCAAGAAACGCGCCTTTTCGACACCGCTAAGTTTATCACCAAACCGATGCGTAGTAAAGAAGACAGCGCCGAGTATCGCTATTTCCCGGATCCTGACCTGCTAACCGTGATCGTGGATGACGAGATGCTGGCTGCTGCGCAGCATATCCCCGAGCTGCCGGATCAGAAAAAGGCCCGCTACGTCCGCGAGCTGGGCGTTAAAGAGAAGGATGCCGAGATTATAATCTCGACCTACGAAAATGCGCGATTTTTTGAGGATCTGATCGCGGCAGGGCACGAGCCCAAACTCTGCGTGAGCTGGCTTACCGTCGAGCTTGCGGGCAGGCTCAAAAACGGCGTTACGATCGAGGATTCGCCCGTAGGTAGCGCGAAGATGAGCGAGCTTTTAAGCGCGATCGAAGGCGGCGCAGTGTCGCAAAAGGCCGCCAAAGAGGTGCTTGATTATCTAATGGAGCACGACGAGGCCGTAAGCTCAGTCATCGACAAGCTAGGCTTGAGGCAGGTAAGCGACGACGGCGCGATTTTGCAGATCATAGCGCGCGTGATGGGCGCGAACGAGGACAAGGTTGCAGACTATCGCGGCGGCAAGGATAAGCTATTCGGCTTCTTCGTAGGCCAAGTGATGAAAGAGGGCAAGGGTGCGTTTAATCCTGCGAAGGTGAACGAGCTTTTAAAACAGAAGCTAGGCTGATTTCGCAGCTTTTGCGGCGAATTAATGCGGCGCGGCGTATGCGATAGATGAAGCTCTTAGGGATAAAATTTTAAATCTGCTCGCAGCGTTTTGCTTCGAGCTAAAGCTTTAACGCGCCAATGACGAAGGCTTTTGCGTGTTATATTTCATTCGGCGCGATCTCGGCGGCTACCCGCTCTCCTCGCGCACGTTTTGTTCTTTCGAGCTCGTTCTTTCTCGTGCGCGAGCCGTTTGTGTCGAGTGTCGGTCTGCGACGGAGGGGTTTAAGAAGCGCGTCCTTTAGGAAATTTTACTCACGGCTACCGTCAAAGCACGGTAAAGCTCGCAGAGAATGCGTAAATAGCTCTGCTTGCGAAAGCAAGAACGAAAGCTCGGTGTGCGGTGGGTAGGATCGAAACGCAGGGTCGAATTTGGGTAGCGAGTCCATGTGCAGGCTAAATTTAATCAATCGCTGCGTCGGATGCGCGTGCCCCAAACCTTGCGCCAAACGATAACATGGCGAGCGACCGCAGATCATCTAGGCCCAAAGCACGCCTTGATAGATTTAAGCGGATTTAAAAGCGCGATTTGCACTTAAGCGTCTGAGTAAAATTTTTAAAAATTTGATTTGCCTTGGCGATGCACGAGTGAAATTAAAACGTATAATGAAGTTTCAAAATCCTCATTCGTTCACTGCCGCGCCTTTTGTAAAAGTGTTTTTTGGCGGAAGAGCAAAACCTTAAAAGTATGAAATTTTAGTGAGGTAAATTTCAAAAAGCGAATTTTAAAGCGTAGCTTCGGCTAGCGTTTGCACAGGCTCATGTCGGCGCTTTTGGGCTAAATTTTCAAAGAGCGGGAATTTCAATAAAATGAAATTTGAAAAACCGCAAATTTGCGAATAAATTTTTAAAAAGGAACATAATGAAAATCGCGGTTATCGGCGCGGGCAAATGGGGTAGCGCACTTTTTGACGCGCTTAGCGCAAAAAACGAATGCGTCATCACTTCGCGCACGCCAAGGCAAATTCCGCATTTTGTAAGCGTGAGCGAAGCGCTGGAATGCGAAGCACTGGTGTTTGCGCTCGCGGCACAGCAAACCGCGCAGTGGCTGGATCAAAATTTCACTTACAAAAATCAAAAAATTCTAGTCGCTTCCAAGGGCATCGATGCGGCTAGCGGTAGGTTTTTGAACGAAATTTTTGAATCTCACGTCGCGCGCGGCAATCTTGCCTATCTATCAGGTCCGTCGTTTGCCACCGAAGTCATGCAGAAGCTGCCTTGCGCGCTCGTCGTAAGCTCGTGTAACGAAAATCTAGCCGAGCTTTTCGCTAGTGCCTTCCCTGTCTACATCAAGACCTACACGAGTGGCGATATCATCGGCGCAGAGGTGTGTGGCGCTTATAAAAATGTCATTGCCATCGCTAGCGGCGTTTGCGATGGGCTGGGGCTCGGCAATAACGCTAGAGCGAGCTTGATCGCACGCGGCATCGT
Source organism: uncultured Campylobacter sp. (assembly GCA_963529595.1). Classification (GTDB taxonomy): domain Bacteria; phylum Campylobacterota; class Campylobacteria; order Campylobacterales; family Campylobacteraceae; genus Campylobacter_B. The sequence continues at coordinate 1,400 of CAUSBF010000046.1, read as the reverse complement.
AGAGATCGCGCGCTTTGGCAAGTTTTTCGGTGCTCGAGACGAGACCTTTTTGGGCTTAAGTGGTGTGGGCGATCTGTTTTTGACCGCCTCAAGCGCGCTATCGCGAAACTACCGCGTGGGATTAGGGCTTGCGCGTGGCAAAGGACTCGAGGAAATTCTGCGCGAGTTGGGCGAGGTCGCCGAGGGTGTGGTTACAACCGAAGCGGTCGTAAATATCGCGACAAAGCACAAAATCTACGCTCCGATCGCTACCGAGGTCGCGCAAATTCTGCGTGGCAAGGATGTAAGAGCGAGCCTAAAAGACCTGCTTCGCAAAAAATGAGCCGTACGACGGAATTCTCTCGCTAAATTTTAGTGGTAAATTCGGTCTGTATAGTTTTGATTTATCCGCTATGTTTGTGAAATTTAGTTGCTGGTTTGCGGATTTTGGTCGTTGTTTGTTTGGATCTGTTTACGCGGCTTTGATTTAAAATTTTGCTTTAAGCTTGGGTGCGAAATTTTAAAGCAAGGTCGTAAAATTTTAAAAAGAGGCTAAATTTTAAAACATTTAGGATGGATCGCAGGTAGTTTAGAAGCGCTACTGCTTCGTTCTGCTTGCAGCCGTCGGTGGTTGGCGGCGGAGAGTGGAGCGGACTGCTCGTCCGCGACTGGGTAGGTCAAAATATTTGATGTGTCAGATTTAAAAATTAAGGCGTGGTATTTTTTCTTTAGACGAGGCGGAAATGAGCCGAATGAAGGAGCGCAATCGTGTGCTTTGGATAGAATTTGCGGTAAAATGAGGCGGAAAGGCATAAATTTTGAAAATATTTAATACAGATGATGTGTAGTTTCGATAAATTTTTAGTGCTTGCAAAGGAGCGGACTTGTTCGTCCGCGACTGCAGCAAGTTAAATTTTACAGAATGTCGGTGTATTATAAATTTTAATACAGGAGCCAAGGCGAAGGATCGCGATATGGATTTAAGGGTTGCGACGTAAAAATTTAGCAAAGATAAGGTATATGGCCTATCAAGCTAAATTTTTACTAGCTCCGTTAAAGACGCTCGCGAGGCAAACCGCAAAGATAAAAGAGGAGAAGATGGAAAAATACGAAGGCTACAATCTCAGGCTACGCGACGCTCTCGTCGGCGTACAGTTTCTATTCGTCGCGTTTGGCGCGCTCGTGCTGGTGCCGATATTAACGGGGCTTGATACGTCCGTGGCGCTGTTTACGGCGGGCATTGGCACGCTGCTGTTTCAGCTAATCACGTGCAAAAACGTCCCGCCGATCTTTCTCGCATCTAGCTTCGCGTTCATCGCGCCGCTTAGCTTTGGCGTGAAGGAGTGGGGCATCGCCGCGACGATGGGCGGAGTGATCGCGGCAGGGCTTTTTTACGTGGCTTTGAGCCTGCTCATTAGGCT
>CAUSBF010000045.1:0-10900 GCA_963529595.1 uncultured Campylobacter sp. | reverse complement strand
AGCTCAAATAATCTCAATACGTAGTCTCGCACGTCTTTTAGCCCCAGTCCTACGCCGCCGCGTACGTTAAACATCACGCGCACGTCCTTGGGTGTTACGTTTACGACCTGTAAGCCACCGCGAATGTCGGTGATGACTATCTTGGCTGAAGCGAAATCCTCGCTACCAGCGTCCAGATCATGCCCCGCGAGGCTTGCGAGAACCGGCGCTAAAATGTGGACAGGATTGATGCATTTATCTGGGTAGGCTGCGTGCCCGCCGATACCCGTGAGCGTGAGGATGCCGTTAATCGAGCCGCGACGACCGATCTTAATGGTATCACCGAAGCGCGCTTCGCATGTAGGCTCCGCAACGACTGCGAAGTCGGGTAGGGCCCCTTGCTCGCGCAATTTAGAAAGCATTTCGCGCGTGCCATAGATGCCGTCACCCTCCTCATCGCTGGTTAGCAGCAGGCTTAGCGTGCCCTTAAAATCGCGTGCCGCCGCTAGCGCGCAGATTGCCGCTGCGATGCCGCTTTTCATATCCTGCGCGCCGCGCCCGTAAATGAAGCCCTCCGCTTCCACCGGCACAAACGGATCGCTCGCCCAGCCCTCGCCCGGTGGCACGACGTCGATGTGCCCGGCAAAGCATAGATGCGGACCAAGCCCTAAGCGCTTGGTAAAAATCGCATTAGTTACGCCGTTTAGCTCGAATCTATCCTCGCTAAAGTCCGCCAGCAGCATCGAGACGTAGTTGAAAGCCCCGTCGTCGCTAGGCGTGAGCGAGCGGAATTTGATGAGCTCTTTTAGAATTTCAATCGGTTTCATAAGCCATCCTTTGGTTTAAATTTTAGCAAAAATTATAGCGTATAAAAGCTTTAGCGCAAAAAATATCAAAATAAACGCCGAGATATATGCAAATGCCCGCACTACAATGTTTGGAAGCTTGCTGCGGGCTAGATATATCGCAAGCGGAAAAAGCGTGATCCAAGCTAAAATTCCGCTTGCAAGCCCCGCAAGAGCAAGCGCAAAATCTGCTCGCGCGGTGCCGGCAGATACGCTGAGCCAAAACATAATGACGTATGGATTTAGTAAATTTATCAAAAAGCCTTTGCCATAAAGTGCCGCGCCTGAGCAAGCCTCGACGCTTGCAGGCTGCACCGAGCGAGTCGCGTCATGCCAGATCTTGTACGCCGTGTAGAGTAAAAAGCACGCGCCAAATACCGATATGCAGGCAAAAACGATCGGGATTTTGGCTAACTGCGATATGCCAAACGCCGATAACGCTAGATACAGCATATTCGCGCTCATGGCGCCGAGGCCCAGGCACAGCGCCTTGGTGTAGCTTCGCAGCGCGTAGGACATTATCAGTACGTTTACCGGGCCGATCGGCACGCTAACGCCCAGCCCCATCAAAACCCCTTGTACGAACGATTGCATCCCTTTGCTTGTAATCCCCAAATCTACTATAAAATTTTGGCACGCGGCGTTGCGAAAAAATCTATGGACGCGGCTTTGCGAATAGATCGATGACGCACAGCTTCGCGAATGGATCAATCCTAAAATTCCGCCCGCCCGCCGATCGGTTTTAAATTTAACGCAATCGTCGCCGTAATGCGCCTTAATTTTAAAATTTTAACGCGAGCGCTTGTATGCGCTTCGACTTTGAAATTTAACGAGCGCTTCACATACACGCTCAGTTGCAAAATTTCAATATGAGCATTATGTGCTTGAAATTTATAGGAGCATTCGTGCGGCGGACCCGCTCACTAGACTTCAAATTCGGTTTTTAAATTTTAACGCGCGGATCGCGGTTTAAATTTACACTTTAAATTTTGCGGCTAGAATTTTGCGAGGCAAAATTTGCCGTTTTGCTGCGCCGCTAAGTTTTCGAGTTAAATTCCGCAAGTCGAAATTTAAATTTCATCGCCGGTAGCAGAGCCGTCACTCTAGTCGTGAGCTAAATTTAACAAGGCAAAATTTAGATCGGCGGTAAACGGCGGCTCGTTCAAGTCGATAGGCCTTAGTCGCGTAAATTTTAAGATCGCGGCGGTAAAATTTAGCCCGCCGAAATTTTACTTTGCGTAATTTCGTGTATCCGCGCTCATAAACGGCTCATGATCGCAGATAAAATTTTGCGAAGCGAAATCGCGCCTTAAAATTTTATCCGTAAATTTTAAAAATTCAACGAAGGATACAACCCCGCCGTTCCGCCTATCTTAAAATTTTATCCACAAATTTTAAAAATCCGACCGCGGAGCCCGAGATTAACGTTTGTCCGCTTTGATTAGCCTCATGCTAAATTAACCATATGTGCGCTTTAAATTTAGCCGCGCGCCCGTAATTTGGCTACGCCCTCATTTTAAATTTTATCGACCGCCGCAAAACCTGGCCCGCAAAACAGATGCGCCGCAGAGCATATCTCGCTGCGACGCCAAATCGCGCCGTAAATTTTATCGTTTCGCAGCGGAGCAAATTTTACACTGCAAAGCAAGAGCCTGCGCGCCGCCGGATTAAATCTGCACCGTAGAGCAATTCCGCGCCGCAGCTTGGTTTACAGAGATCTTGCGCGCAAAGCCCGCTTCATAAAAATTACGCGCCCGCAAGAGGAAGGCGACAGGGTGCATTTATGCCAAAGTCCGTCAAAAATCCCCATCACGACGCAAAAGTACGTTTTAAAACGAAAAATCCCCCGTCGCACCGTGCGACATGCTCTCATAAACCGCCTTGACATATTTGTCGCGCACCGCGCAATCTAGCAGCTTCTCGCACTCCAGGCAGCTGGTAAGGTTGTGCTCGGCTTGGCACGCTTGTAGCGCGGCCAAGCTTTTATCTAAAATTTCGTCGTAAACGTCGCGTGGCGCGCTGCTCTCGGTATCAGCCATCAGTTTTTCTCGCCGTAAATTTCATGCATTTTTGCGATCTCGTACTTCGAGCCGAAAAAGCAAGGGCTGCTTTGGTGGATTTTTTCGATTTTAAGCTGTAAAAGAGAGCTGTTCGCGCCGTCGCTGGTGGCGCCTCCCGCGCGCTCGAATATGAACGCAAACGGCAGCACTTCGAAGGTTACGCGAAGTTTGCCGCGCGGATGATCGCTAGTAGCGGGATAGCTGAAAAGTCCGCCGCCTTTTAATAAAATTTGATGCAGGTCGCTTACCATCGCGCCGCTGTATCGCAGGCGGTAGCCCTCATCAAACAGCGCCCGCACGAGCTTTCGGTGCGGCTCATTCCAGCCCTTTTGCGTCGCACCGGTGGCGTTTAGTTTGCCTTTTTGCTGTAGGCGCAGATATTTTACGAAGCTAAATTTGCCCTCGCGATTTAGGCGGTAGAGCTTCGGCGCGTCCTCACAAACGACCATCTCAAGGCGCGGCCCGTAGATACAATAGATCGCCGCTTTTAAGTTTGCGGGCGAAATTTCATCCTCGTAGATGCCGAAAATCGAGCCCACGGCGAAATTTACGTCCACCAAGCTAGAGCCGTCGAGCGGATCGTAAGCGACTATTAGGCGCGCGTCCTTTCGCAGCGTTAAAATTCCATCTTTCTCCTCGCTGATTAGGGCGCGCACGAGCGGATTTTTGCGAAATTCCGCCTCGATTATAGCGTCGCTTTTTACGTCGAGTTTGAGCTGCGTATCGCCCGTGCTGTTGTGATGATCTGTGTAGCCGAAGTCCGCGTATTTGAGCTCCTCGGCGATTTGTAGCGCGATATTTTGGATTGATTTTACGATCTCTTGCATTTTATTCCTTTACATTTTTTTGGCGTTTTTTAAGATCCATTCGCTAATGCCCGCAGCGTCGTCGATGTCGAAATTTACGCGGCAGAACTTATCCATCTGCTCGCCGCTTAAATTTGAAGCGATCGCGTCCGAAAATGGCAGATACGCCGGATCGATCCTGTCGCGAAATAGGCTTATACGCGGCAGCGGCAGCGTCTTTAGCCCCTCTACGAGCAGGATATCGAAGTCTCCGAGCATCCGCACGACCTCGTCGATCTGCATACAGCGCTGCGAAAAATAGCTCGTCCGCGTCGGGCTCATCACGACGGTCTCGGCGCCGAGCTCGCTAAATTTGGCGCTGTCCTTGCCCTCTACGTCAAAGCGCGCCTTATCGCCCGGATCGTGCTTTACGATCGCAGTCCGCAGCCCGCTAGCTATAAAAATTTTAGCGATCTTACAAATTAGCGTCGTTTTGCCGCTATTGGAAGGGCCTGAAAATGCGATAACAAGTCTTTTCATTTTTAAAATCCGGCTTTTTAAGATGAGCAGATTGTAGCGAATTTAGCCTTTTAAAAAGCAAAATTCGTTAAAATGCGCCTAAAATTTCAAAGGAAGATCGATGAAGAAATTTGATTTTAGCGGCGCGCTAAACGGCCTGCTAAAGGGCGCGCTCCTAGCCGCGCTAGCGCTATTTTTAAACTCCTGCTCCGCAAACGATCCCCGTCACGATCCGCTTAAAAACGAGTTTTTGGCCTACACGCAAAAATTTGAATCGGTGCGCGCGGGCGATCGATATTTGGGAGTTGCGACCTATCTAAATCCCGTCGCGCCCGAGCTTAGAAACGCCGCTGGAGACGAGGTGTTTTTGCTCACCTCCTATCCTAAAGAGATTCAGATCCGCGCGGTGCAGATCAACGGCGTAAACGCAAACGTAGTGCCGCTACACGAGGGGGATCCGCTTTTGCAAAAGGAGCTTTTTAAGATCGCGTGGGCGAGCCGCTACAAAATCACCGCGCCTAAGAGCGATAAGGACGAGCTGGTGCTTAGCTACCGCACCTCAAATGGTCTGGCTGCCACGATGAAATTTCGTAAAATTTCAAAGTCGCTGTATTGGCAGCCGCAGATCGATCTGAAAGATTAAAAGGAGAGAGGGTGGGTTACGACATAAGCTACCATGCGATCGGCAAAGATGAAATTTCGCAGTGGTATTTTAAGCCGCTAAAGCTCTCGCAGAAGGGAGATTTTGAGGCTATCGCTCAAATCGCGCGCGAAGCGGGGATGGATGAATTTTATGTAGAAAAATACGCGGACGGCTTCCGCTCGGCGCTGCAGTACGGCACGCAGGGAATTTTTAATAAAACGCACGGATTTCATATAGCCGTGGCGCAGGGCTATTTTAGAGAGTATTTTTATACGCGCGGCACGGCGTTTAGCTTTTTGGCGGAGCAAAGCTTTAAATTTAAACCCTACATAAGCGATTGGCGCGAGGTTTTGCCGGCGGAATTTCTAGCGGAATTTAGCGGCGAAATTCACAACGAGATCGTCGAAAACTACTGCTGCGGTGCGTATCTTGGCGCCGATAACGTGCAGAAACTGCTGCGCGATTATGAAGCGGACGGCGAGGTTAAATCCGCCGTAGATGAGTTTTATGCGCAAAATTTGCCCGTGTTTTTAAAGGCGTTAAATTTGGCGTGCGAGCTTGAAGTGGGACTACTTGAGGCTACCGAGGTGGTTGAGCCCAATCCGATCGATCTGAATAAGTCTGAATCGTTTTCAAATCTTTTTAATTGCGATACGCAGGGCGCGCTAATATATGCGGAAATCGCAGCGCAGCAGATCGGCGAAGCGATAGGGCACATCAAGGCAGTCGGGGGCGTTAGGATGGTCAGAGAGAATTTTACCTTGCGCAGCGCCAATGCGACGGGCGGCGGCAGTGCAATGGAAGCGGATGGCAGCGCAATTAAGGCAGACGGCGAGAATTCCGCCCCGTACAGCGGCGATACGATAGAAGGCGGCAGCGAGAATTCCGCCGCAGAAGATCATGAAGATGAAACCTCCGCAGGCGGCGAGAAGTCGTTTTTCGGCAAGATCAAAAGGCTTTTTAAATAGCAATTTTGATCGCTAAATTTTATTCCGCCGAAGCGCGCGCGGAGTCGTACGATTAAATCGCGATTAAATCATCTCGCGCTCGCGAGCCCCGTGCCGTTAAATTTAACTAAAACAGCGCAGGGGAGGCAAGCGTAAATTTAAAATTTAAAACTTGTCGAAATTTTAACAGCGACCTGCATATCGGAAGTTACGAAATTTTAAATCGCCGCAAATAGGCCGCAAAAGCGTCTAAATTTAAACCTGTCGCAGCCTTTGCGGCGGATAAGCTGCGGATGGTTTATCTGTTTAATTCCATGGCCGAAAACGCTCGATTTTGATTTCACGCCACTTAAAATTCTACGCTCGGGCGCTAATTTAATCGCTCACAAAACGCCGCGATAAAATTTCAATAAATTTTAGATTTTAAAGCTCGTCGCCCCAGAAATAAAGCTCGAAAAAAGCAAGCGCAAAGATAAAAAACAATATCAGCGCCGCGCCGCCCACGCGGACGTAGCTATCGTCTCCTACGCCGAATTGTACGCAATACGCAAACGCCATAAAAAACAGGCAAGCCGCTAAATTTGCGGAGCGTTTCTTTTTGTCTTTCAATGACGATACGCACAAAACGGCGGCTACTACAAGAACTACGGTCGCGATAATTTGCATGGCGCACCGCCTTTCGTGCAGAGCGGGAAAGAGCCGTTATTAGGCATTAAGTGATAGAATTTCGCAGTTTTGATCTGCCCGTCTAGGCTCTTGGCGGGCAAATTTTGCGCTTTTGTTGAGGCGGCTTTTAAAATTCCTCGCTCGCCGCCTCTTAAAATCATCCTCCGAGCCCACCGCCGGCTTAGCGAAAGCTGTCGCTTCTGCTCGGTATCAGCAGATCTTGCAGCTCCTGTTGTACTGAGATTTTCGCGCGCGGATCGAGGATTTGCGAGTAGATGATGAAGTTTGCGAGCACCTTTTTACCGTAGTCCCTACTCTCGGCATACGGCACGAGCTCCATGCTAAGCCACGGCTCAAATTTGCCCTTATTAAACATATCGCCGCGCTGAAGCATCTTTTTGACGAGCCCGAGCCCGCCGTTGTAAGCGTATGCGATGAAAACCGGACTATAAATTTTGCGCTCCAACCAGTCGATATGGATGTTGGCGAAGCGGTAAGCGACCTCCGGGCGGAACATATCGTCTTGATCGAAGCCGTCGATTTTGAGTTGCTTTTTGCCGATCTCGTTAGCCAAAAACGGCATAAATTGCATCATCCCAAGCGCATACGACGTAGATACCGATGCGGGTACGAAGCGGCTTTCTTGGCGTGCGAGCGCCAAAATTAGCGCCTTGCGGCGGTTGTCGCCGTCGCCGATGTATTCCATAAACGGCGTCGGATAGAAGTTATCCTTGCCGCCGCTTGCTTTATTCATAATGTATGAGTACTCGCCGATGCTTTGCTTGGTGTCGAATTTTTTAGCAAATTCCAAAAGCTGCGCGCGAGACATCTTATCGGCGCTATTTTTCGTGCGAACCCAAGCGAAAGGATCGGTGATATCGTAGCCTTCGATGGAATTTTTAGCGGGGTTTGGGATGATGATGTTTAAATTTTTATTTCCCAAGACCTCTTTGGCGTACAGCGCGTAGAGGCTGTAATAATCGCTGCTAGCAAGCTGGCGCAAGACGTTTTGATCTCCATTTAGCAGGTAGATCCAAAATTTCGCATTGTGCACATCGTGAGGCTTCTCAAAGCTCGCAGCCGCGCGGCTAAAAAACGCAAGCGCAGCCCCTTCATTGCCCTGCATGACGGCATTTACGCCTAGCATAAACGCTATGTCCTTCTCCACGGCTAGCGGATCAACGCCCGTAAGCGAGCGGCGCAGGCGCGGGTATTTGCGGTTGATTAGCGCATCGTTAAGAACCGCTTTGAAGCCTTTTTGTGAAGCTAGTTCGCTTACGAAGGCTGCGTCGGCGTCGATGTCGATCAGAGCGTCTTTGCCCGTGCTTTTTAAGTAGTCGTAATATAAAAAGTAGTTTTGCGCGTTGCGGCTCTGCATAAAATACTCGCTTGGATTTTCGTCGTTAAATCCGCGCAGTAAATTTACGGCGTTTCTACTTGCTGCGTCTTGGTACTTTTCAAGCTGCGAAGCGAGCGTCTCGCGCACCGACGGGCTTAGCTTGGCGATAAAATTTGGATAGGAGCGCGCCTTTTTGCAGGTTAAATTTGCATCTAAAATATTTGCCGCCGTTACTCCTGCGCAGCGATCCGGACGCTTAGGCGGGCGAACGGCGCCGAAAATTCTATCTAGCTTCTCTTTTAGTTTGCCCTTGTAGCGAAAGATGCTCTGTTTTAAAGCTCTAATCTCCGCTTTGTTGTATTTTGTCTCATCAATTAGGCGATAGATGTAATAATCCTTGGCTAGGGATTTGGGCTCGTCTTTGATCTGTTCATAGCTTAAAATTTTACCGCTACTTGCGGCGCACAGCAGTCCTAAAACAAGGCTAAATTTCAGAAATATTTTCAAATGACCGTCCTATTGATGATATAGATTATCGCGCTGTCAAAGAAATTAAGCACGAGCAGGATAAGAAGCGGCGAAAGATCAAACCCGCCGAAAGTCGTAGGCAGATAGCGGCGCACCAGCGCGAATGCGGGCTCGGTAAGCGCATAGATGACGCGATAGATTTTATAAAATTTACCGAACGGATTTGGGCGGATGAAGCTCAAAACGCACGTGATAAAGATCACGATCATATAGGCTTGCAGCGCGTAGTGTAGGGTGATGAGCGCGCCGTAGATCAGGCTGTTTGCTAGCATACGATCTCCTTCAGATCGGCGCGGATCAGCGTATACAGCTCGCTAAGCTCCGGGCCGTGCGGCGCGCCGGTTAGTAAAAACCTAAGCGGCATAAACAAGCTCTTGCCTTTTAAATTTGTAGCCTGCGAAAGCGCCGCTTTGAAATCATTAAATTCCGCGCTCGCGTCGTTTGAGCTTAATAAATTTAAGATCGCCTCTCGCAGCGCCTGCGCCTGCTGTGCCCACTCCTGCGGGATATCTTTCGCGCCGTAGATCGCTGCGATCTTCTCTTTGATCTGCGGGATTAGGCTTGCTTCTTGAGTGTAAAATTTTATCAAAGGCGCAAATTTTGGCTCGAGCTCAAAAAGCTCCGCTAATCGCTGTTCGCTCGCTCTTTTGATATGCTCGCGGTTTATAAAGGCAAGTTTGTCCTCGTCAAATTTCGCCGGGCTTTTTGAAATTTTAGCGATGTCGAAAAACTCCACCGCCTCATCCATATTAAAGACCTCGCGCGGCGTTTTGTTGCCCAGCAGGATCAGATAGTTCGCGATCGCCTCGGGAAGGTAGCCGCTTTGAAGCAGCCATTTTACCGACGAGCTATCCTCGCGCTTGCTCATCTTTTTGCCTTCGGAATTTAATATGATCGGCAGGTGCGCGTATTTGATCTCGCCCTCGTAGCCGAGGCTTTGGCGGATCCAGTTTTGCTTTGGCGTGTTTGAGACGTGATCCTCGCCGCGGATTACGAAGCTAACGCCCTGCATCATATCGTCGCAGGCGCAGGCAAAGTTATAAGTTGGCGTCTTGTCCGCACGCATTATGACGAAGCTGTCGATATTCTGCGGCTCAAATGCGATACGGCCCTTGATCGCGTCGATAAATTCCAGCGCGTGATCAGGCTTTTTGAGGCGGATGGTAAAGGGCTTTTCGCAGCCAAGCACCTCCTCGTCGCTTAAATGCTCGCAGTGCCCGTCGTAGCGATACGCTTCGCCTGCGTCCTTGGCGGCTTGCTTTTTAGCCTCCAGTTCCTCCTCGCTGCAAAAACAGCAAAACGCCTTTTTTTCGGAGAGCAGCTTGGCTGCGAACTGCTGATGAAATTTTAAATTTTTGCTTTGATAATACAGACTCTGCCACGAGATGCCGAAGCGCTTTAAAATTTCGATTATCTCTTGATCTTTGCCTTCGATATTGCGCGCGGTGTCGGTATCCTCGATACGCAAAATAAAGCCGCTTTTATCTTGTAGCGAGCAGATGTAGTTAAAAATAGCCGCGCGTAAATTTCCGATATGCATATCGCCGGTGGGCGACGGAGCGAAGCGATACAATTTAGGTCCTTTGGGTTTAAATTTAAGCTGGGATTATACTTTTTACTTCCTAATAAAAAGCAAAAACAAAGCAAAAATAGGCTAATATCGGCGCATTTTATTTAAGGAGACAATATGGGTTTCATTCAGGAATTCAAAGAATTCGCGATGAAAGGAAACGTCATCGATATGGCGGTGGGCGTCGTCATCGGCGGGGCTTTCGGCAAGATCGTAACCTCGCTCGTAAGCGACATCATGATGCCGGTTTTAGGACTTCTTACGGGAGGCATGAATTTTACCGATCTTAAGATCGTGCTGAAAGAAGCGGTGGGGCAGACCCCGGCCGTTACGATAAACTATGGCTCGTTTATCCAGGTAACGGTCGATTTTATCATCATCGCGTTTTGTATATTCTGCGCGATCAAGGCGATCAATAAGCTTAAAAAGCCCGCTCCTGCGCCGGAACCTGCCGCACCTGCCGAGCCTAGCGAAGAGATTAAACTTCTTACCGAGATAAGAGACCTGCTTAAAAAATAGGTCGCGGCGATGCTTGAGAGAATTCCTTATTTTAAAGCTCTAAGCGCAGCGCAAATCGATCGTTTGGAGCAGATTAGCATCCATAAAAGCTACAAAAAGGGCGAAATTTTATTTTTCGAGGGCGAGCGCTCGCAGTATCTATTAATCCTGCTAAAAGGAATTTTAAAAATCTATAAAACCTCCGCAAAGGGGCGTGAGATCCATATGCGCGAGATTCGCCCCATCTCGCTCGTGGCGGAGATGGTAAATTTCGAAGAGACGAGCTATCCTGCAAGTGGCGTGTTTTCGACAAACGGCGAGGTGCTAAAGATCGATTATGAAAAATTTAAAAACGAGTTTATGAGCGATCCTAAAATTTGCCTGGAGCTTTTAAAATCGATGTCTGAGAAGATCCGCGCGCTAAATGCGGTCTTTGATAATCAAGTCGTGCTTAGCTGTGACGGCAAAATCGCTAAGTTTATCAACGAAAATTTTGATATTTTTATGAGCACTAAATACAC
>CAUSBF010000044.1:0-10906 GCA_963529595.1 uncultured Campylobacter sp. | reverse complement strand
CTTGCAGCCTCGCTAAATCCGAGCGTAAAAAATTTACGAATCGCCCGCAGCAATACACCAAAGAGCTTAGCTTTTCGCCGAGCCCGAGCCCGTAAAATCCGCGCGCGAAAAAATATTCATCCTTGCCGTAAAATAGCAAAATCGCAAACGCCATTATCAAATTCGCGCGCAAAAATATCACGCCCGCAAGCTCGTAGTTGCCGACTATGGCGGGGCTTAACGCACTTAAAATCGCAAAGATATTTAATACCGCAAGCCTTGCGCAGACCGCGCGCGCAATCGAAATTTTAAGCGCAAAAAGAAGTAGCAGCGGGGCAAAAAACGCTGCGTAAAGCTGCCCACTAAGTCCGACGCCAAAGCTGAAGATGAAAAACGCGAGCAGTGATACGGCGGGGCTCATTTGCGCGCTCTTTTCGCTAGCCACATTAAGCCAAAAAAGCCGAAAATCAAGGCCAAACAAAGCGCGATTTTAGGCGCCTCGGCGGACTGGCTTTGAAACGCCAGGCTCCTAATATCACTCTTAGGGCTTTCTTTCGGCAAGATGCTTTGCGAGGTGAAATTTTCCAAAGACTCGGAAGCGCTTGGAATTTTATCTTCAGATACGCTGTCTTTAGGCGCGGAATTTTTAGCGGCGTTCAAATTTTGCGGCATAGGATTTTCAGAAACGTCAGAATTTTGCGGCGTGGAATTTTCAGGATCACCGGAATCCTGCGGCGTAAAGTCCTCGGCGCTAAATTCCATCTGCGCACCATGCCCTGCACCTCCGTAAATTTGAATAGTAAAATTTTTAGCGGGTATTCGTATGCTCGCAAGTCCCTCTTTATCGGTCCTAGTGCGCAAAATTTCGCGCCCGTCCGCACTGATTAAAACTTCGCACTGCATGCAGGGAGAATTTTTATAAAAATAGCTATAAATCGCCACTCTATCGCCCTCTTGCGTCGCGAAAAGATGAAGCGCATGCGAAAATGCGAAGGAGCTCAAAACCGCTAAGAAAAATAGCGCTCTCATCGCCTTTGTCCGCCGTAAAATTTCGCAATAAAGCTAAGCGCAAAAAGGGTGATGATTCCTTCCAAAACAGCTAGAATTGCGCCTTCGAGCGAGATGAGCGTCGCGATAGCAAAAAACTCCCGCCCGCTGATGAAAAGCACGAGATCAAGAAGCAGCATCGAGCAGACGATCGGCACGAAACCCGCCAAAAATAGATAAATTTTTTGCGTGCGCACTTTTAGCTCTTGCGCTTTTGCGGCGGCGGCAAATAGCCCGCCCAAAACCGCCGGAAAGCCGATAACTGCGGTATTTACGCCGAGTACGCTAAGCCCTCCGAAGCCGAAAAACACCCCTTGCAAAAACAGCGCGACGAAAATCGCCAAGATCGCGCGCGAGCCCAAAAACGCGCCCACGAGCCCGCTTAGCATCAGGTGCATGGAGCTGACGCCCACGGGCAGGTGTACAAAAGATGCGACGAAAAATAGCGCGCTAAAACATGCGATCCTAGGGATTTCAGACTGCCTTACGCGCCATAAAATCGCCGCTACCGCAGGCGCCGTAACCGCCCAGCCGGCAAGCAGCACGGGCGCGCTCAAAACTCCTTCGCTAATGTGCACGGCTCGCCTCCTTTAAATCACTCCAGTTTTTTAGACGCACAAAAACGCGGGAGTTAGTTAAATTTAAGGCATTTGCAACCTTTGCGATAATTGCCTTGATTGCTACAGGTTTTGCTTTTACGGCTTTAGTCGCGGCAAAATTTGCGGCTGTAAAACTCACAGCTTGCGTCCTATCTACGGCGGCTGTCAGCGTAAGACTCGGAGCGGTCTCAGAGCTGCTTGCGGAACCAGTAAATTTGATAAATTTTACAGCTCGCATGGCGCAAGAATTTTCGCTCGCTACTTTTGTAAGAGCGACAAGCGGATTTTGCGACGCAAAATTTAAAGCCCTGATCGATCTCGGCGCAGTGCTCGCGCGGCAAAACAGAGCTTGCGAAATTTTAAAAGTCGGGGTTTTTAAAATTCCAAAAAACGAAATTTTGCGCGCGGGTATTTTACGCTCGTAAATCCACGGATGTGAAATTTTACGACTCGAAGCTACTAAGAGCGGATTTCTACCGAGCAAAATTTCACGTAGCAGAGCTTCGTTACTTAAAATTTTACTCGGCGAAATTTTGCTCCGTAAAGTTTTAACCAAACCCCGAGACGCAGACTGTGCGCGGGTGCAAAACGACAAAATTCTACCCCGTAAAATTTCAGCCGCAGAATTCGCTGGAAATTTTACTTCGCCAAGCAAAACGCGCGAAAATAAAATTTCAAAGCTCCGCTCAAACGCAAATTTAAATTTATCCGCAGCCGCGCAAATTTCGCCCGAAAAAAGAGATCTCACCGAGCCGCTCCCCTATTTTTTCAGCTCGTCCGCCTTGATCCAAAGCACGGCGCCCAGCTCATTTACGGGCTGCTCGCTACCTTTGGCGACCTCCTCCTCGCTAAGAGCCGCAAAGCCCCACCAGCCGGCAACCGGCATCACGAAGCTAAACTCGCCCGCGCCGTTGGTTTTAACGACCTGCGTGACATGCGCCTCGCTAGGGGCTTTGTAGCCCTTATCGTTATATAGCTCGATCTCCACGTCCGCGCCCGGGACGGGCTTTCCGTGCAGTAAAAAAACTCCGCTAAATATCTCTCCCGCATACAGCGCATAAGGTCGCACTAGCGGCACGATCTCCGCCTCTAGCCCGAGCGGCTTATCCCAGCCTTCGCCCGCGTCGTAAGCATCGACGTAGGTTTTGGTGATATGGCGGATCATCTTGCGCTCAGCCGGCTCGGCATAGGGTTTAGGATCGAAATAAAACGCCAAAAGCGATGGCTTGTCAGCTTTAAATTCCGCCGCGAAATAGGAATTTTCACCCTTTTTCTGCTCTTTTAGGCTACCTAGGAGCGATTTTTTCTCACCATCAATAAAAACGCCAAATTCTGCGGGCTTTTGTAGATTCATAGACTCCTGCAAAAACGGATGGGAGAATTCCAAATTTAGCTTTAAAGTAGCATCTTTTTGATCCTCTACGACATTTTTATCCGTTGTAAGAACGCCGAAATGTGCGAATGCAAGGCTCGCCGCTAAAATTCCTAAAAAAGCAAATTTTGCCTTCATGTAATACCTTTCATAATAAAATATTACTGAATTGTATCACTTTTTTTCATCCGTATTGCTTAAATGTGGGTTTATTTTGAGTATTTAAAGCAAACTTTGGTTAAAATGTCGCAATTTAAATTACCAAAAAGAGGCAGAAAATGATAAATTTAAAACTTATCGAGACGAATTTCGACGAATTTAATAAAAAACTCATCGCCAAAAAAGTCCCGCCGCAGACCCTACAAACGCTACTAGATGCCTACAACGAGCTAAAATCCAAAAAGAGCGATCTTGAAAACCTCCAAGCCGTGCAAAACGCAAAGAGCAAGGAGCTCGGTCTCGCTGCGCGCGAGGGCAAAGACGTAGGCGCGCTAAAATCTCAGCTTGAGGAAAATAAGCAAAAGATCCAAAGCCTAAGCGAGCTCGTAAATGAGCGCGAGCAGAGCCTAGAGGCGATCGCCGCGTGCGTACCGAATATCATCGACGACGACGTGCCGATCGGTGCGGACGAGAATGAAAATGTCTGTATCAAAAAGGTGCTGCAGCCGCGCACGTTCGACTTTTCGCCCAAGCAGCACTTCGATCTAGGCGAGGCGCTGGGATGGCTTGATTTCGAACGCGGCGTCAAACTCAGCGGCAGCCGCTTTACCGCGATCCGAGGTCTTGGCGCAAAACTGAATATGGCTCTCATCAATTACATGATCGAATTTAACAACTCGCGCGGCTTTGAGCTCGTAAATATGCCGTTTTTGGTGCGAGATCAGATCCTCTACGGCACGGGTCAGCTGCCTAAATTTAAAGACGACCTCTACCGCGTCGACGACGAGGAGCAAAACCTCTACCTCATCCCTACGAGTGAGGTTACGGCGACGAATCTCTTTAACGATGAAATTTTACGCAGCGAGGAGCTGCCGATCAAGCTCACCAGCTACAGCCACTGCTTTCGCAAGGAGGCGGGCTCGGCGGGGCGCGATACGCGCGGCATGATCCGCCAGCACCAGTTCGAAAAGGTCGAACTCGTCGCCATCACACGCCCAGAAGATAGCGCAAAGATGCTTGAGGAGATGATTTCATGCGCGAGCGATCTGCTAAGCAGCCTAGGCCTTCCGCACAGACACATGCTGCTTTGCAGCGGCGATCTGGGCTTTAGTGCCGCAAAGACCGTGGATTTGGAGGTTTGGCTGCCGGGGCAGAACCAATACAGAGAGATCAGCTCGATCAGCAACTGTCGCGATTTCCAGGCGCGCAGAGCCAAGATCCGCTTCAAAGACGGCAAGAAAAATAGCCTCGTTCACACGCTAAACGGCTCCTCGCTCGCGGTCGGCCGCACGCTGATCGCGGTGATGGAAAACTACCAGCGCGAAGACGGCAGCATCGAAATTCCGCGCGTTTTAGAAAAATATATGTAGGCGGCCCGTGCAAAAACCCTACAAAAACTCAAATTTTAACGCCCGATTCGCATCTGCTGGATTTTGCTCGGCGGAATTTCGCGGGAGCGGCGTTAAATTTTTCGCGCCGCAAAACGCAGGATTTTTTGCAACAAAATTTGACGAAACAGAATTTTGCGGCGTGAAATTTCATAAAACAAGATTGCGGCGCGCAAAATTTTATACCGCGGAATTTGCGGCGAAGGGCGAGAAATTTTGCAGCGCAAAACGGCGCGGAGCGGGCGTGTGAAGATCGCGCTTTTCGGCGGCAGTTTCGATCCGCCGCATGCAGGACACGACGCCGCGGTAAAGGCGATCTTATCCGCCCTAAAGCCTGATTTGCTGGTCATAATGCCGTCGTTTCTAAACCCGTTTAAAAAGAACTTTTCGGCGCCGCCGCAGCTGCGGCTTAGATGGTGCCGCGCGCTGTGGAGCGACACCCCGCGCATAGAGGTGAGCGATTATGAAATTTCGCAAAACCGCTCGGTACCCACGATACAAAGCGTGAAATTTCTGCTAGAAAAATACGGCGAAAACGGCAAAATCACGTCGGAAACGGCAGGTGGAACGGGTGAAACCCCGACAGCCGTAACGGATAGGGCTTTATCTAACGGCGCAAATATTGCGAATAAAATTTCTGCCGGTGCTTATACTCCTGGCAGTGCAGACGAAATTTTACCCGAGAGGACGGACGGGGCTTTGTCGTGCGATATAGGTAAAATTCTAGGCGGCGACGCCTGCTTCGCCGATATTACGGACGGGACGAGCATCCCCGCTAACGCAAAAAACGAAGCTCTGCAAGGCGGAATAGCGGATCAAATTTCGGTTGGTAGCAAAAGAGAAATGGACGGAATTTCGCAAAGCAAGGCGGGTGAGATTTCGGCCGACAGTAGAAATAAGGCGGGAAGCGCAAACGATGCGAGCAAAATTTTAAATACCATTGCGGACAAAATTCCAAGCACAAGCGAAATTTCAAGCGGCAATGCGAATTGCATGGCTGACGCAGGCGACGCAAATTTCGTGGGTAGCGCAAATAGTGCAGGTGACGCAGGCGGCGCAAATTACATGAATGTTGCAAATGATGTGCATGACGCTAACGATGTGAGCAGTGCAGATGAAGCAAGCAAAGCAAACAGCACGAACCATATAGACACCGCACCAAAGCTCTACATCGTCGTGGGTGCCGATAACCTGGCCGAGCTTCATAAATGGCGCGACTTTAGCGAGCTTCAGAAATTGGCGGAGTTTGTCGTGCTTACGAGGCCGGGCTACGAGATCCCGCGGCAGTGGGCGGGCCTAAGGCGGATCGAGATTGCCGTAGATGCGAGCTCAAGCGGTTTTAGGCGAGATTTCAAAGGCGAAATCCCGCCCAAGATCGCAGCAGAGGTCATAAAATTTTATAAAAGGAAAGATATGCAAGATCCAAAGCAAAGGGCGGAGAGGATCGCCGAAATTTTAAACGAAAAGAAAGCCGAAGACGTCCAGATCATCGATATGGAGGGGCGCGAATATATCGCGAAATTCGTAGTTATCGCCACTACGCTAACCTCTCGCCACGCCGCCTCGCTTATCGAGGAGCTAAAAAGCGTGCTTAAGCCGCTCGGCGAGGAGTTTTTGGCTATCGAAAGCGGCGATGAGTGGAGCGTCGTCGATCTCGGCGACATCATAGTCCATCTTATCAGCGAGACTTACCGCGCCAAATACAATATCGAGGACTTCCTCGACAAGCTCAAAAAAGAGCAATTTTAAGGAGGGAGCGTGCCGAGACAGACCTGGAGCAGCAAGCTCACATATATCTTAACCGTCGCAGGCGCCACGATCGGCTTTGGTTGCACGTGGAGGTTTCCGTATTTAGTCGGGCAAAACGGCGGCGGCGCCTACGTGCTCATATTTTGCATCGCGATGATCGTGCTTGGGATCCCGATGATCTTGGTAGAAAACGTCATCGGACGCCGCGCGCTAAGAAACTGCGTCGATGCCTTCACGGCGCCTAAAAAGGACGGCTCGCGCATAAAGCCGGCATGGAAAATCGTAGGCATCATGGGCGTAATCGGCGCGTTTGGAATTTTGGCCTACTATATGGTCCTCGGCGGCTGGGTGCTAACCTATATCGTAAACATCGTAAGCGGCAACTTCGACCTCTCCGCGCGGATCACAGACCCCGCATTCACGCAAAAATTCTACGCAGATCACATCGAAAATAGCCCGCTCGGCGTCGGAGCTTACACGCTCGTTTTCATAGCGATCAACTGGTACATTTTGAAAAACGGCATCATCGAAGGGATCGAAAAATTCGTAAAATTTCTAATGCCCGCGCTATTTTTGTGCTTCATCGCGGTAATCCTTACAAATTTAACGCTTGAGGGCGCAAAGGAAGGCGTGAAATTTTACCTCGGCATCGATTTTGCCAAGATCACGCCCAAACTTTTGATCGACGTTTTGGGACAGGTCTTTTTCGCGCTCTCGCTCGGATTCGGCGTGATGATCACGCTGTCGAGCTTTTTAAACAAAGACGAGAAGCTGATGCAAACAGCCACCATCACCGCAGTCGTAAACACCCTTATCGCCGTGCTTGCGGGCTTTATGATCTTCCCGTCGCTCTTTAGCGCAGGGCTTGAGCCGAGCAGCGGCTCGTCGTTAGTTTTTAAAAGCCTGCCGATCGCGTTTTCGCACATGCCATTCGGCAACGCCGTCGCGGTGGTCTTTCTCTCGATTTTGCTCATCGCCGCGCTTACGACGTCGATCACGATCTATCAGGTCATCATAAATTTCGTCGAGGAGCGCTTTTCATTTTCAACGTTAAAGGCGGTAAATTTAACGCTCGGCGGCGTCTTCGTGCTTGGCAACCTGCCCTGCATACTCTCAAGCAGCGTGCTTGCGGACGTTAAAATTCTGGGGCGCTCGGTTTTCGACGCCTTCGACTTCGTAAGCGCGAACGTATTTTTCGTGCTAACGGCGCTGCTGTGCTGCATCTACGTGGGCTGGGTACTGAAAAAGGACGCGATCTACGAGCTCACCAACGAAGGCGATCTGAGCGCAAGGCTCGCGGGAGTTTGGTTTTTGTACGTCAAATTTATCCTGCCGCTTATCATCGCGGTGATCTTCGGATACGGGATTTTCGGCTAAATTTAAAGCCGTGAGAGTTTTAAATTTTAAATTTACCCGCGGCGGTGCAGCGGAATTTTAAAATTTCATTCGTTCCGTTACGCACGCTGCGGCGTGGGTTTTTACGCGGTGCTGCACACTACACCGCAGTTATAATATAAATTCAGCGCAGGCGTAGCCTGCCCCTTGTAAAGCGTCGTCGAGGGTTAGGTGGGGTTTGGGGCGGGAAGGGGAGCGACCTCGCAATTCAAGCCCCCTTCCCGCCCCAAGAAAAGTTTGGGTGCGGCGCGGCGGAATTTTAAAATTTTATTCGCCTCAGCGCAGCGCGTTAAATTTTAGAATTTTAAAATCTATCGCAGCGGCGCCGTATCGCGAGAGATAAAATTTAAAATTTAGCCGCAATTTAGGGGTTTTCAATGCTTCTGTTTTTCTTTACGATCTTTCCGATATCGCTGATGCCGGGCATCAACATGACCTACGCGCTAAATCTCGGTATCGCTCGCGGCTATCTTAGGGCGCTGCCTGCGTTGCTCGCGCAGGTGCTGGGCGTCGCAGCCGTGGCGCTTGCGTGCATATTCGGCGTCGCGGGCATTCTGCTTGCGCACCCTGCGGCGCTTAGCGCGATTAAAATTTTAGGTGGCGCGTATATTTTTTATTTGGGCGTCGCGACCTTTTTAGCGCGCGGAAATTTCAAGCTGCAAAAACAGAAGCGCAGCGAAAATATCTTCTTCCAAGGTCTCGTAGTCGCGGTCTCAAACCCCAAGGCGTGGATATTTTTTACCGCGCTCTTTCCGCCATTTTTGGATGCGGGCAATCTTTTCGGCGCGCGCACATTTGCCCTCGTCGCCACGCTGTGCGCCAGTGAAAGCATCTGCCTTAGCATATACGCGCTGGGCGGATCGGTGCTAAAAAATCTGCTAAAAACCCATCTGAAATACCTCGAAATTTTCTGCTCGGTGCTGATGTGCGCGATCGGGCTGTGGATGATTTTGGGCTAAAATTTTGATTAAATTTAGCGCCCGGGTTTTAATGAAATTTTAAATTTAAGAGATAGATTGAAAGCGATATCGCTGCGGCTAAATCTCAAGAAAAGCTCTTAAAATTTAGCCGTTAGCTTTGTGTTAAAATTTTAAGCGATCGGTTGCGTGCAGTAAGCGCCGCAGCGATTATCGTCTAGGGTCGCTTGCGGTGCGTCTAAGCGATTTGCGGGCGGCGTTCACGTCCTACGCAGCAAATCTGCGTCTGCAGCGAACCCACAGCGAACCTACGGGCGCTCAAGAGATTTCAGCTTTGTGTACTACGCGAGCCGTATCCGCTCTACTCGGATTATGCGTTTAAACGGATTTTAGCTCTGCGGGTAGCACCGCTTCCGTTTGTGCGTGCCCGCGCAATTTAAAATTTACGCAAGCGAAGCGCGACGGACCCAGATTTTTGTATCGCCGCGTCCGCTTAAATTTTAAAATTTAATCTCTGCCGTGAAGCTCGTCGATGTAGAATTTCACTGAGCCGAGACCCTCTTTTTTAGCCCATTCGTAGGCGCTTGAGACGAACTCCCAGTTGATGCCCGCGTAGAATTTTTCCAGATATTTCGGGCGCGCATTGTGCTCATCGATGTAATACGCGTGCTCCCAAACGTCCACGACTAGAAGCGGCACGAGCCCCTCGGTCACCGGCGTGGCGGCGTTTTGGGTCGCTTTGATGCAAAGCTTGCCTGATTTCGGATCGTAAGCGAGCCACACCCAGCCCGAGCCGAAATGCGCCGTAGCAGCAGCCAAAAACTCGCTTTTAAAATCCGCGAAATTTTCCGCTAGCGCCGATTTTAGCTCCGCAGACGGCTCGCTAGGCTTTGCGATGCAATCCCAGTAAAAATCGTGGTTGTAAACCTGCGCTGCGTTATTGAAAAGCCCGCCGCTAGCCGCCGTTACGATCTCGTAAAGCCCCTTACCCGCAAACTCGCCCGATTCGGTAAGTTTATTTAAATTTGCCACATAGGTCGCGTGGTGCTTGCCGTGGTGATAATCACAGGTTTCTTTACTTACGACCGCGTTGTGCGCCGCATCGAACGGCAACTCTCTAAGTTTAAACATCTTTCTCTCCTTGAAATGATTTGAAATGATTATATCCTAAAATTTCTAAATGATTAATAAAATTTATTATTTAGGATTAATTTTAAGACAAATTTCAATCTAAGCTCACTCCTACTATAATCGCGCTTCAAATTTAAAATTTAGGCGGTTTATGAACACCAAAGGCTTTGCTTCTGTCCTCATCTGAGCGTTTTTGAGTGCGACCGGGCGCACGGGTTTAAGCACGCTGCTAGTACGCACGAATCGCTGCTCACCGTCATCTGTGTAATTGCGAGCTTTTTATATTTATGCCTGCTTTTAAATACATAGTGCGACACCCACATACATCCTATACACGGGCCTCGGCACGCTTTTATCGCTTCACTCTAAACGATAGTCGCACTAAAAGAGGGCTCGGAGATTAGCCTACTTCGCATATTTTTTATATTCACGCTAAGCTTATGACAGGGATCGGCACGATCGGTGCCGTGATCTTAAGCATATTCGTTCGCTGCGAGAAATTTCTGGCGCGCAAAGCGCCTGTTATTTCTCATAATTTCAAGCGCCGCGATGCTGAAATTAATTTAGAATTTTGGCGAATTTAGCTAAGCTTAGCACTAAATTTAACGCAAAGGAAAACCATGAAAATCATCGAAGGCTCGCTTGCTCTTAAGGGCAGCGAAAAGATCCTAATCATCAAAGCCCGCTTCAACCACATCATCACAGATCGCCTGGTAGAGGGGGCGCACGATGCATTTTTGCGCCACGGCGGTAAGGAGGAAAATTTAAGCCTGATGCTTGTTCCTGGCGCTTTTGAGATCCCGCTCGCGCTTGAAAAGGCGCTAAGCTCCAAGCTCTACGACGCCGTCGTCTGCCTAGGCGCGGTGATCCGCGGCTCTACTCCGCATTTTGACTACGTAAGCGCCGAGGTAAGCAAAGGTATCGCAAACACCATGCTAAAATACGGCGCACCCGTGACTTTCGGCGTACTAACTACCGATAATATCGAGCAAGCGATCGAGCGAGCAGGCTCAAAGGCCGGCAACAAGGGCTTTGAAGCGATGAGCAGCGCGATTGAGCTTCTAAGTTTATTTCGCAACATAAAGGCGTAAAATGGCCACTAGACACCAAGCCAGGCTCGCTGCGATCTCGCTGCTTTACTCCCGGGATATGAACGGCGGCGGCGAGGAC
>CAUSBF010000043.1:0-11060 GCA_963529595.1 uncultured Campylobacter sp. | reverse complement strand
CAGCTAATCGCCGTGTATGAAAATTTAAAGGCGGACGAGCCTAAAAACGGCTTTACGATCGGCATCGACGACGACGTGACGCATCTGTCCCTTCCCGTGGGAGATAAAATTTCGCTCGGCTACGAGGATGAGATAGAGTGCTTGTTTTATGGCCTGGGCGCGGACGGCACCGTGGGCGCGAATAAAAATTCCGTCAAAATCATTGGCGATAAGACCGATCTTTACGCGCAGGCGTATTTCGCCTACGACAGCAAAAAATCGGGCGGCTACACGCGCTCGCACCTGCGCTTCGGCAAAAGACCGATCCGCTCGACCTATCTCGTCTCAAATCCGCATTTCGTCGCCTGCTCGGTCGCTGCGTATCTGGATATCTACGACGTCATCGGGGGTATCCGCGAGGGAGGCACCTTCCTTTTAAATTCCATCTGGGATGCCGAGCAAACGGCGGCAAAGCTTCCCAACAAGGTCAAAAAAATTCTAGCTGCCAGGCGGATAAAATTTTATATCCTAAACGCCACCAAGCTAGCACGCGAGATAGGGCTCGGAGGCCGCACAAATACGATCATGCAATCGGCGTTTTTCAAGCTTAGCGGCATCATCCCGTTTGAGCAGGCGCAAAGCTATATGAAGGAATACGCCAAGAAAACCTACGCCAAAAAGGGCGAGGCGGTCGTGGCGATGAACTGCGACGCGATCGATAGGGGCGCGGACGCTTTGGTGCAGGTAGCGATCGATCCTGCGTGGGTAAATTTAAAGGACGACGCGGCGGACACGAACGATAAATACAAAGGCGACGAATTTATCGAAAAGATCGTAAAGCCGATGAACGCAGCGCGCGGCGATAGCTTGCCGGTGTCGGCGTTTTTGGGGCACGAGGACGGCGGGTTCGACGCGGGCACGACACGATTTGAAAAGCGCGGCGTGGGCGTCACGGTACCTAAATGGATCGAGCAAAACTGCATCCAGTGCAACCAGTGCGCCTTCGTCTGCCCGCACGCAGTAATCAGAGCGTTTTTGCTAGATGAAAAGGACGAAGCCGCCGCTCCTTTAAATTTAAAAGATCATCTCTTAGAAGCCAAGGGTAAGGAGTTAAAGGGGCTAAAATATAAGATCCAAGTAAGCCCGCTTGATTGCACGGGCTGCGCGCTTTGCGCCGAAAACTGCCCGAGCAAGGAAAAATCGCTCGTCATGGTGCCGCTTGAAGAAGAGCTCGCAAAGGGCGAGCAAGAAAGTGCGGACTTTTTATTCGAGCACGTAAGATATAAAGACGATTTGATGGACAGATCAAGCGTCAAGGGCGTGGGCTTTGCGCGCCCGTATTTTGAATTTCACGGCGCGTGCCCGGGATGCGGCGAGACGCCGTATATCACGCTGATCACTCGACTTTTTGGCGATCATATGATCGTAGCCAACGCCACGGGCTGTAGCTCGATCTACGGCGGATCGGCGCCTTCGATGCCGTACCGCAAGGACGAGAACGGCCGCGGCGTCGCGTGGGCAAACTCGCTTTTTGAGGATAACGCCGAGTTCGGGCTGGGAATGAAGATCGCAAGCGAGACGCTGCGCCATAAGATCGAGGATCTGATGCTAGACTCGCTCTCAAGCGTACCAAACGCGCTAAAGGCGCTTTATCACGACTGGATCGAAAACAGAAACGATACGCTAAAATCCGCTCAGATTAGAGATAGGCTGGTGCCGCTACTAGAACAAAATTTGGACGCGCCGGGGGTTCGTGAAATTTTAGAACTAAAGCAGTATCTAAACAAAAAATCGCAATGGATCATCGGCGGCGACGGCTGGGCCTACGACATCGGCTACGGCGGGCTCGATCACGTGCTGGCTACCGGCGAGGACGTAAACGTGCTGGTGCTGGATACGGAGGTTTACTCAAATACCGGTGGGCAGAGCTCCAAAGCTAGCCGTCGCGGCTCGATCGCGCAGTTTACTGCAGGTGGCAAGCGCGTTCAGAAAAAAGACCTCGGTCAGATCGCGATGACCTACGGCAACATCTTCGTCGCGCAGGTAAATTCCAACGCAAACCAAGCCGCGACACTAAAGGCAATCATGGCGGCAGAGGCCTACCCGGGACCTAGTCTCATCATCGCGTATTCGCCGTGTATCGCGCACGGTATCAAAGGCGGCATGGGTAGCTCGGGCGATCAAGCCGAACTTGCGAGCAAATGCGGCTATTGGCCGACCTACACCTTCGATCCGCGGCTTGCGGCGGAGGGCAAAAATCCGCTTAAAATTTCATCCAAAGAGCCCGATTGGAACCTTTATGAGGAATTTTTGCTAAACGAAGTGCGCTACAACGCGCTTAAAAAGATCGATCCGGAGCATGCGGGCAAGCTTTATGAAGCCAACAAAGCTGACGCGATGAGGCGCTACCGCCAGCTCAAGCGGTTTGCGAATGCCGATTTCGGCGATGAGGTTGTCTCTACGGGTGCCGCGAGCGAGAATACTTAAGCGTTGTAGTTAGTTTTTAGAATTCCGGGTCGCAGAATTTGTGACCCAGGAATTTCGTTAAATTCCAAAAGGAAAATCCATGAAAAAAATCGGACTAATCGGCGGCATGAGTTACGAATCTACGATTACCTATTATGATGGGATCAATCGCAAAATTAACGAGCGTCTAGGCGGGCTAAGTAGCGGCGAAATTCTGCTAAGTAGTCTAAATTTTGACGAGATCGAGCGGTGTCAAAGAGATAATGAGTGGGGCAGGGCGGGCGAAATTCTAGCTCGTCACGCGCGGGTTTTGCAAAGTGGCGGCGCGGATTATATTTTTCTTTGCACCAATACGATGCATAAGTGCTACGAGGCGATAAAAGCCGCTATATCCGTGCCTTTCGTGCATATCGCGGACGCCACGTTAAGTGAGCTGCGAAAACGTGGCGTGCAAAAAGTAGGGCTGCTCGGCACGATCTACACGATGACGCAGGATTTTTACAAACAGCGCTTGATAGATGGCGGCGTGGAGGCACTCGTGCCAAATGCGGACGAAATGGAAGCGGTAAACGAAGTAATTTTTGATGAGCTTTGCTTTGGTAAAATTTTACCGCATTCCAAGAAGAAATTTTTGCAGATCATTGAAGGGCTTAGAGCTCGCGGTGCACAGGGCGTGATACTGGGCTGCACGGAGATCGGGCTGCTCGTATCGCAAGCAGATACCGCCGCGTGGCTATTTGATACTACGCAGATCCACATCGATGCGGCAGTAAGTCTAGCTTTAAGCGAATAAATATCAAATATGAGCCGGTAAAATTCCGGCTTGTAATTTCAAATTTTTATATACATTATCAGTTAAATTTAATCTTTCTCTGTTATAATAACGACTATCAATCATAAAAGGGGATGAAATGAACGTTTTAGTTATAGGAGCAGATGAGATTACGCCCATTAAGGCGGTTTTAAAAGACCTTGGCGCGAGCAATATCGAGCACTGGGATGCACGAAACGAAAATCGCGTAAATCGTAAGCCGATCCCGCAAGATACCGAGTGTGTCGTGATGCTTACGAGCTTTTTAAACCACAACACGATGAAAAAAATCAAAGGCGAAGTAAAAAAGCGCAAAATCCCGCTTGTATGCGCTAAAAGAAGCGTTAGCTGCGTATTTTGCGAATACTGTAAGGTTTTCAATTTAAATCAAGAATTCGGTTGCAGACCTTGCGAAGATGATTAAAATCCCAAGGAATTTAAGTAATGCCGGCAAGCCCAGGCAAGCGGTTAAAAAATCGCGCACTACGTTGCAATCAAATGCTTACGACGATGAAACAGGCGAGCTAAATTCCAAGGATTTTTTAAATTCTAGCAAATTTAATGCTACTTGCCTTGCACACGCCGAAAGCAAGAAATTTAGCGGCAAATTTAAAAAGTTTTCAAGCGGTAAATCGGGCGCGCTTAATCATAATGCCTCTAAGCCGTGCGTTGCAAAGAGTGCGCAAAAAGGCGGCGCAAATAGGAATTTTACAGCAAGGGCTTTTTACGACACTGGCTCCGCGCAAAAGAATTTTTTCTGCGCTAAGCGCTCGGACGAGAAATCGGCTTTGTTACGAGATATTGCCGCGTCAAAACGAGATATCGCGGCGCGCGAAAAACGCCAAAAAGCGGATCTGCAGCGGGATAATGAGCTTATTGATGATGAAATTTTAAATGCCGAAGCTTTTAATAAAAAATTCTTTAGCGGCGAAATTTTTGGCTTTGATGCGAACGGGCGCGAGATTGTGCCAGAGGCGCTGCAGGATTATGATGCGGCTTCGCGAGCGCGAGCGATGCTAGCTCTATATAATTTTAACGTTAATGCGGATTATAGAATTTCGCCCAAGTATTTGCAGGGCGAGATGCAATTTCGAGCGGCATTTTTAAATTTTATCGCTTCCGAACTTAGGCGCGGGGCTCGTAAAATTTACCGTTTCAAGCCCGCCGTGAAATTTTGCGCAGCGGATAACGCGATAATCTTTGCTTATCTGCGCGGCATGCCGCTGCCAGTATTTGCCGCTAAGCCCGCTTATAAGCTGACTCGCGCAATCGTGAGTCTGCGTAGCGGATTGTTGTTAAACGGAGACGATGCGTTTCGTAACTTCGTATTTTGCAAAATCGTGCTTCGCAATGCAGGCGCACAGCTGCAGCTTGTGGGCAAATCAGGCGAGCTCATCGTAGTTCGCAAGAGCGGCTTTAGCCTAGGCGTGGTTACGAGCTTTAAAAAAATTTTACCTCAAAATTTAGCCATTTATGATAATGATATAAAAAAAGCGCTAGAGCTTTGCCGCGGAGCAAACCTCGACGCCGTGTATCTTGTCTATCCAAAAAATGAAAATTTTAACCGCCACGTCGAGATAAAAAGCGAATGCTTTAAGGGAAATTTCATTATGAAATTAGTACCATACAAGCTTACCGACAAAATTTATTAAAAGGATACCAAATGGTTGGAATTATTTTTGGAAGCTCGATGGGCAATACCGAGGACGCCGCGAAGCTAATCTCCGAAAAGCTAGGCATAGAAAACGAGCTAAAAAACGTTGCGGACATCGCGCCTGCAGATCTAAATAAATACACCGCGCTCATCATCGGCAGCTCCACGTGGAACGACGGAGAGTTGCAGGACGACTGGGCGGGCTTTGATTTCTCAGCCCTTGATGTCGCGGGCAAGACTGTCGCGATTTTTGGCATGGGCGATAGCTCAAGCTACAGCGACGCCTACTGCAACGCAATGCGCGAGCTATACGATAACTTCAAAAAAGCGGGTGCAAATATCGTAGGCGCAGTGCCTACCGACGGATATGAATTCGACGAGAGCAAGGCTGTAGTGGACGGCAAATTCGTTGGCCTCGCGCTAGACAACGACAATCAAAGCGACCTCACCGAGAGCCGTATCGAGGCGTGGGTAGCGCAGATCGCTCCATCTTTTAAATAGTCCTCCTTTAAATTTGCCGCGAAGCGTGCGCTTCGCGGCACTTTCATCTTTTTTAAAATCATTAAAGCTTAGACCTTTTTAAAATTTAGCTCTGCCGACTTCGGTTAAATTTAAACAGATTGGGCTTTGAAATTTTAAAATTTTAATCTGCGCGAATGAAATTTATCTTTTAAATTTAGAGCTGCTGGATACTTTTGCGCTCATGTAAATACAGACCTGCTTGGAGGCGCACGTAGCGTGATTAGAAAAAATTTAGCCTCTGTGACGGCGGAAGAATGAAGCCGAGAGTTTGCATAGCGCAAGCGGATTTATAAACTTCATCGGCGTAATCGGCGCACGCTCGGGAGATAAAATTCGCAAATTTTATAAGCGGCGAAGCGGAAAGTAATGTCGCTAAAATTTCTCTCCGCACATACGCCATTGAAATTTCTTTCCACGCGCACGCTGTTAAAACTCTCCCCGCAGCTCTGCCGTGAAATTTTGCGCGCCGCTTAATGCAAAATTTTGTCTATCCGTGTAGCGAGCGGCTGCCGTTTGCTAGCAAAATTTAGCATGAATCTGGCACCGTGACCGAGAAAAATCGTAGAATCAGCAGCAGCTCACCTCTGCAAAATTTAGCATATTTGGCGCTGCAACCGCACGCGGCTGTCGCTCCAAATAAACCGCCGCCGCGACCGCTAGATCGCCTGCCGCTAGGAGCGAAAAGCGCAAAGCCGTGCGGCGGCGACAAAGCATAAATTTAAAATTTAGAGGGTTTGCCCTCTTTGGCATTATCCCCACGCGAATAGCGCGACGAGGCGTAAATTTAAAATTTAGGGCGCAAATTTTAAGGCTTAAATTTACAGCCCGAGCTCTATCGCCAGATCCTTTACCGCTTTGAGATTTACCTTGCCGCTGCCTAGCACCGGGATTTGCTCGACCTTTTTCACGACGCTTGGCTGCATTATCGGCGCAAGCGCGGAGTCCTTTAGGCGGCGCGAAATTTCATCCTCGCTCGCCTCACCCACATAAAGCAGAGCAATCTTTTCACCCTTTTTCTCGTCTTTTAGGTTCACGCACGAATAGATCGCGCTTTCGCCTAAAATTTCGCCCACGGCGCTCTCTACCGCGCCCAGGCTGATCATCTCGCCGCCGATTTTGGCAAAGCGCGAAAGACGATCGGTGATAAATAAAAACCCGTCGTCGTCGATATAGCCGATGTCGCCGCTCTTGTAGTAGCGCACGCCGTTTATCTGCGCGATTGCTTCTGCGGTTTTTGCCGGCTCATCGTAGTACTCCTTCATAACCTGATGTCCGCCGATTAAGATAAGTCCCTCCTGCCCGTTTGGCAGCGGTTGCAGCGAGGCGGGATCGGTGATCTTTATGACCGTGCCTGCAAGCGGCAAGCCGACGCTCTTTTCGCGGTTGAAGTGAAGCTCTTTGAAAAAATCGGGCTCGAGGACGTTCGGCGTATTTACGCTCACCACCGGCGCAGTCTCGGTCGTGCCGTAGCCCTCGTAAATTTCGATGCCGAATTTTATCTTAAATTCCTTTCGGACGTTTTCGTTTAGCTTCTCCGCGCCCGCAATCGCTAGGCGGATGCTTGCTAGCATTAGAGGATTGAGCCTTTTATTTTTGGTGTAGAGCCTAAAAAACGTCGAAGTGCCGAACATTATCGTAGCGCCGTATTTTGCGCTCATCTTGCCGACGCTAAAGGCGTCCGTAGGATCGGGCACGTGGATGCTTAAGATTCCGTCGTTTAGCGGAAAGAGCGTCGTTACGGTAAGCCCAAAGCAGTGAAAGATCGGTAGCGACGCTAAAATCGCGTCGTGCTCGGTGGCGTTTATGAGCTCTGAAATTTGACGGACGTTCGCCATTATATTTTTATGCGTCAGAACCACGCCTTTGGGCTTCCCCTCGCTGCCGCTGCTAAATAAAATGGTCGCTACGTCATCTATCGCGTGCGGCTTAAAATACAGCGCGCGAAATAAAATTTTAGGCATTAGCAGCGATTTTAGCGCGCAGGCTATGCGCTCGTTTTTAGAGACGCCCTCGCTTAGATCCTCAAGGTACACGAGCCGATCGCCGATCGAGCTTTCCAGCTCAAAGCCCTTTGATTTGAGCTTTTCTACGAATTTGCGCGAGCTGATGATCGTGCGGATATTCGCTTTATCCGCGCAGTAGATTAAATTTTCTTCGCTTAGCGTGTAGTTTAAATTTACGCTCGTTTTGCCCATCGCAAAAAGCGTTAAATTTACGGCACTTGCGATGACCGAGCTAGGCAAAATGATACCGACGTTTTCCTCGCTGCTTATGCGGCTCTTTAGTCTTTTACGAAGTATCAAAACGGCGCTCATCATCGCTAAATTTGTGAAGCTCACTCCAGTGCTATCGACCGCCACGCGCTTAAAAGGCGATCGTTTGGCCTGATTTAGCCAGTTGTAAGCAAGCGGCTTTAGGCTTGCGAGGTATTTGCCCCAGCTGAAAAACGACAGCTCCGTTACTGCGCGTTTTACTTCGTGCGCCTTGGAATTTGCCTCAATCGGCGCGCCGAAGCTTACGCGAAGCGCGTTTTTGCCGCTTTGCGAGATCGTTCTTTTATAATGCTCGCTGGCGCGCGAAAACGTCGATCCCCAAAGCCCTCTGATATAAAAAGGCACGATTACGGAGTTCGTATCGTGCGCGGCGAGCTCAAATCCGCCCTGAAACTCGTCTATGCGGCCGTTGTAGCTGATGTGGCCTTCTGGGAAGAGCCCCACTACTTCACCAGCATTTAGCGCCTCGCGAATGCTTTCGATCGCGCTTTTGCTCACGCCCGCTCCGATCGGAATGACGCGGAAAATTTTAAAAAACCACTTCAAATACCACAGATCGTAGTAGCTGCGATGCATCACGAAGCGCACTCCGCGCGGGCATGCAAGCTGCACCACCGCCCAATCGATCCAGCTGATGTGGTTACCCAAAAGCAGTACGCCGCCTTTTTGCGGGATGTTTTCGATGCCGTCTACGTGGACTTGGTAGCCAAATTTCATAAACGGAATGAGTAAAATTCTAACGAAAAGCTGCGGTAGATATTTCGCGCCGAAGATCCCGCAGATAAGAACGCAAAGAGCAGCCATAACGAAAATTTCGCCGCTGGCGACCGCAAAATGCACCAAGATGATGGCGATGAGCAAAAATAGCACCATAAAGATATTTTGGATGAAATTTGAGCCCGCGAGCACCCGCCCCATGCGCTCATCGGCGGTGAAAAACTGAATGACGGCGTTGAGCGGCACGATGAAAATTCCGCCGCTAAATCCGAAGAAAAACGACGCCGTACCGAGCCAAAATACCGAGTGCGCGTTGGCTAACACCATTAGCGCGAGCGCCAGACCGAATGCGCCGAACGGCACGATACCGAGCTCGATATGCTTTTTGCAGTAGCTGCCAGCAAAGATCGAGCCCAATGCGATTCCGATTGCGCTAAGAGCTAAGATCACCTGGATCACCATTACGTTGTCGCTGCCGCTAAGGCTCTTGTAGTGAGCCGGAAAGGTCGCGATCACAAGCTGTGAAACCGCCCAAAACATCGAAAGTCCGAGCGTGCAGAGCAGGACGTTTTTGTCTTTGATTACAAATTTTAAATTTTGCTTCAAGTAGCGCAGGCGGAGATATTCTTTCGCGTCAAATTCCGCCTGCGGTTGCGCGGCGTCGAAGAATGGAATTTTATACGAGTAGTATGTTTCAAGCGCGGAGCCTGCGACTAAAAGCACGCCGATGAACCAAACCGAGCTCATCAGTTCGCCTGCGTCGCTGCTGCGGGCTGCAAATAGTTCGAAAATCACCGAAAAAACAAGAGACGAAAGCAGAATCGCGATGATGGTAAGAGCCTGTACGAGGCCGTTTGCCGCGCCTAAATTTTTCGCGCCGACGATCTTTTTAATCAGACCGTATTTGGCGGGCGAATAGATTGCGCTTTGCGCCGCAAGCAAGATCGTCATAAAAAACGCGAAATAAAACCACCCGCACGCATAGCCTAGCGTAATGAGCGCGGTAAGCGCGACGCCGAGTTTCGCGCAGATCCGCGTGATGCGGGTACGCGAGAATTTATCGTTGAGATAGCCGCTGGCGCTAAAAAGAAATACATAAGGCAGCAAAATCAGCAAATTTACAAGCGAGGTAAGGGCGATGAGAGCGCCGGAATCGGCGCTTTTGACAAGGACGTTTTGAATCGTGATTTTATGGCCCAGATCGACGCTTGCGTTGATAAACATAATCGCCAAAAACGGCAAAAATCCGTTGATTTTTAATAAAGATTTCAAGCTATCTCCTTTAAAAACGGGATTTTATCTCACGGAAGTTAATAGACGCAAATTTAAGGCGGCTTCGCTACAATTACGCAAAAATTAAAGGAAAAATATGAAAGTGCAAATCACAAATCATGACGTCGATAACCTCAATAAATTTATGCTGCTTTACAGCAAAAAGGCGCGCAAGCAGCGCCTAGTCAGCACCTACGCCATACCGTTTGAGTTTTTGCTCATGGGCATCATCATCGACGGGCTTTTAAAAACGGCGCCGATTGCGAGCGTGGCGTCGGTTATTTTGGGTGCGGCGTGGCTGATTTTTTATCCGAAATTTTATCGCCGCATGCTAAGAAAGCATCTGGATGCTGCTAAGCTCGCGCAAAACTCAAACATAGAGATGGAATTTATCGCGGGCGAAGATGAAATTTCATTTTCGAAGGGCGAGCCGCGCGCAAGCGAGAAATTTGCCGCGCGCTCGCTAAATCGAATCGCTGCGGGCGGGGAGAATTTTTTCTTGGCGTTTGATCGCGGCTTTCACATCGTTCTTCCCAAAAATGCTGAGACGGACGCTGCTGTGCAGCAGCTCGCGGGTCTGCGCGGGCTGCAGATCGAATCCGTGGATATGGATGTTGAAATTTAGAGCTTTAATTTTAAATTCACGGCTCATAAAATTCGCGATATAAATTTAAAATTCTAGAATTTCGCTATGTAAAATTCTATCTTTGGAATTTACTCGCGGTAGCGTTTTCTCTTAGGGGCGTTACTTATTCTGCTTCGCTGCGCTCGCAAGAAACGCCGCCGGGCCAAAGCCTTGCGTCGCTACGCTCGTTTTGCAAGAGCGCTCCCCTTTCCCCTTAAGATCCCCTAACCCCTGGCACGCTCAAGGGCGAGCCTTGCAGTTCGCGTTAAATTTTTATATCGCAAGAATCACAGTTTTGTATTCATCTACTTGGTAAAATTTAACTCAGGCGCAGCCTGCACCACTTAAAGCGTCGTCGGGGGGTGGGTGGGGCTTGGGGCGGGAAGGGGAGCGACCTCGCAATTGGGGCCCCTTCCCGCCCCAAGAGAAACATATCGCGGGCTAAAATTTAAACGGAATTTCATTTTGTAATAAATTTAAAATTTCTCTATGTAGAATTTTGCCTCTAGAATTTAGGTCGTGGCGACGTTTTCTCTTAAGGGGGAAGGGGCGCTACTTGCGAGGCGCTCCCCTTCCCCCTTAAAATCCCCCAACCCCTGGCACGCTCAAAGGGCGAGCTACGCTCGCGCTAATTTTAAACTGCGGTTAGCGGCAAAATTTTTGCTAAAATTCTGCATTCAGCTTGCCGTTACGCCTCGCGCATCTCCTCTGCTAGGCGCTTTTTGTAGGCGCGTTTGAAAT
>CAUSBF010000042.1:0-11070 GCA_963529595.1 uncultured Campylobacter sp. | reverse complement strand
CGCCAAGGACGGTATATACATGATTTTGTTTCTATCATTTTTATCACTATTTATTATATTGCCGGAGCTTATAGATTATATAAAAGAGAGACCGACGATACGGCTTAAAAACAACCAAATAGAATTTTATGAAAAAGATAAAATCGCGTATGTCGAACAATGTGAAAACTTGCGACATAATATGGACTGGTCCTTTTTTATAGGAAATTTTAAAGGGAAAAGAGGATTGCTATATATGTTTATGGCGGTATTGCTATGCTTGGTTTTCATGCCGATTGATCTTGTAGTTGCTCGTTGGTTTTTGAGCTTTGCTTTGTTTCA
Organism: uncultured Campylobacter sp.; assembly: GCA_963529595.1. GTDB lineage: Bacteria > Campylobacterota > Campylobacteria > Campylobacterales > Campylobacteraceae > Campylobacter_B. The sequence continues at coordinate 10,749 of CAUSBF010000042.1, read as the reverse complement.
GTTTGCGGGCAATATATTAGTAAAATTTATCTTTTGTCTTGTTTTGGGAAAAAGCGGCGATAGGAGATTTTCAATTTTCCCCGTATTAAGAATTGGTAAACCGCATTATGGACATATCGGTTTATTTGCTTGCTCTAGATATTATTTAATACCGATATTTAGAAATTCTATATATTTTGAATTGAAAGAGTATTTCTTAGCTAGACACAATATAAATATCAACGATGTAGATAAAATTTATCTCTAGCTATAAGTGACACAAAATTTTATCAAAATGTATGATACAGAATCTTTCACGCATCAAATTCCATCCCACGATACGGCGGAATGGAATTTGAAAGCAGCTAATTCGTAGCGAGTAAATCTAAAATAGAATTTTAAAATTTAAATCCCAAAGACTCAGCCGTTGTAGCCTAAGCGGCGCATATTTGCGCACGCATCCTTGTAGCCGTAATAGCACGAGATGCGGTATAGATCAATGGCGTTAAATTTATTCTGCTCTACGCCCTCGCCTTTTTCAAACATCGCTGCGAGCTTCTGGCAAGCAGGGAAGTTTTGGGAGAGCGTGCACGCGGCGTTGTAGGCGTTAGCGGCAGAGGCGTAGTCGCGCTTGGAATACATAGAATCCGCAAAATTTAGACACATTGCGCCATTGCCGTTTTTGCACGCATCGCTTTGCACGACGCTGCCTTGTAGGTTCATCGCACGGATACCGTCTTGAACATCGGCGAAGGAATATTTGCCGCTCTTTGGCGCATCGACTGCGCTTTTTGGTGCGTTGCTAACGCAGCCTGCTAAAAATACCCCGGCGGCGATCAAAGCTAGAATTTTTTTCATATTTTGCTCCTTAATTTTTTGAAATTTGGCGACCCAAAACGTAATAGGTCTCTTTGCCCGCGACCTTTTGTAGCTTGAGCTTAAATTTTTCCGACCAAGAGCGGATAATCTCCTCCGCAGCGGTCTTGCGCTCCTCATTTGTAGCGTCGTTTTTGATCTTAAAATACGGGTTTGAATTAGACATTGCCACATGCGCGCCGTAAATTTTAAGCTTATCGTTCAGCCCCACGATGCGATCAAGCTCATTATCCTCAAAATCGCACTTCGATAAAATTCCTCGCAGCTGCGCGACCGTCGCGTCGTTTACGCTATATCCTAGCGCTAGCAAAATTCCATCTTCACTCATTCTCATCCTTTCGAAAAAAATTTATCTGTTCGCTTGTGAAATCAAAACGCCTTCGATTATGCTTTTTATATCGCCGTCTAAAATCGCATCGGTTTGGCTATACGCCTCGCCGCTGCGGTTATCCTTAACCTGCTGATACGGGAAAAGTACGTAGGAGCGGATCTGATGCCCCCAGCCGATCTCGCTCTTAGGCGTGTTCTCGTCCTTTTCGCGCTGCTTCATCAGCTCAAGCTCGTAAAGGCGCGACTTTAGCACCTTCATCGCCGTTTCTTTGTTTTTGTGCTGGCTTCTATCGTTTTGGCAGTTTACTACGATGCCCGTTGGGATATGCGTGATGCGCACGGCGCTTTCGGTTTTATTGATATGCTGCCCGCCTGCGCCGCTTGCGCGAAACACATCGACGCGGATATCCTTCTCTTCGATATTTATCTCGATATCGTCATTTAGCTCGGGGCTTACCATCACGCTTGAAAAGCTCGTATGTCTGCGCCCTGCACTATCAAATGGACTTACGCGCACCAGGCGGTGGATACCGTTTTCGGCTTTCAGATATCCGTAGGCGTTCTCTCCGCGCACGATGAAGCTAACGTCCTTAAGACCCGCTTCCTCGCCCTCCTGAAAGTCCAGAACCTCGATCTTAAAGCCCTCTCGCTCGCAAAAGCGCAGATACATGCGGTATAGCATACTCGCCCAGTCGTTGCTCTCCGTACCGCCTGCGCCCGGATGAATGCTAACGATAGCGTTTTTATCGTCGTTTTCGCCGCTAAGCATCATAGAAATTTCTAAATTTATGATCTTGTCCTCCAGCTCGTCCGCCTCGGCAAAAAGCGAGTTTATCGTCTCTTCGTCGTTTTCCGAGTTTGCCAGCTCATATAAGCCCTTCGCGTCATCTACGGCATTTTTAGCGTTTAGAAATTTATTTAAGATATTTGAAATTTTAGTTTTTTCCTTGCCGATGGCACCTGCTTTTGCGATGTCCTGCCAGAGATTTTGATCGTTTTCAAGCTCCTCGATCTCTTTTAGGCGCGCTTTAATGTTCTCCGGTTTTACGACGCCTGCAATATTTTCGACTTTAGTACTTAGGGTTTTTAAAAGTTCCGTGTATTCGTAATTATCCAAAATTTAAGACCTTTTTATGCTTTTGGCGTGATTATAACATATTTTGGATTAAGGTTGTTTATAAAATTTTATTTAAGGCGGGTATTATGAAGCATTTATCTATTAGGGATATCAAAACCTGCTTGATATTGCCATGATTAATCAGTTTAAGCTCCGTCGAGAGATCGGGCAAGGGGTCGTTTAGTAGCAGTTTTAGCTTTGCTTCTTCTAGCTTCAACTTTTTGCAATCGGCTTTTTTATCTTCAAGCATAGACACCACTAGTCTTAGCTTCTCTTTTGTCATTTCGCTTTGCACGAAAGCACCTTATATACGATAATAGAGCATAAAAAAGCTGCGATAGAGCAAGCAAAATACGCCCAAATTTCTCCGATAGTTTTTTCAAGAAGCGCGTGCAGTCCTAACAAAAAGAATACTAAGCCTATAATGCAAATCACGCCCGTAATTATATTTAGTAAAACCGAGTTGGCGCTCTTTAAGAAAGAGCGCCTGATATCGCTAGCTTGAGCGTCTACGAGCTCTACTACCGAAACTATAAATTCAGATATGCCAGCCATTATTTTTTCAGTAACCAAGCGAGCAAAAATCCGACGCCCGCAGCGATAGCGATGCTTTTTATCGGATCTTGTTTTATCGTGTCATTTACGCTTTCTATGCCGTCTTTGCCTTTAAGCCTTAGATCATCTATATATTTTTTGATCTCATTGCTGTTTAGCTGATCTAGAATTTTATCCTTAGCAGACTCTGCACGCTCTGCGCCTATGTTTTTGATGGACTTCATAATCTCTTTAAAATCCGCTTTTAAAGAGTCGATATCCTTTTTCAAAGAATCTAAATTTGTCTCTTGAGCAGCCATTTTCGCTCCTTTTGAAGTTTATTTTAGAGCTAAAGCTCGTAGTAGATTTTAGTACTTATTGATTAACGCTCGCTAAATAGACCGCCCTTTCGCGCTTAATTTATACCTTTAATATTTTTTGATATAATTGCCAGCCTTAATATTTTATATTGAAAAGAGAGAACAATGCAGATTATTAGAAGCGTAGAGGAGCTAAAAAGCTTCAGAGCGGCGGCAAGCGGCAGCGTGGGCTTTGTGCCTACTATGGGCGCCTTACACGCGGGGCATGCGAGCCTCATAAAAAGAGCGCGGAACGAAAACGACATCGTAATCGTCTCGACCTTCCTTAATCCGGCGCAGTTTTTGCCAGGCGAGGATCTAAACAGCTACCCAAAAAATGAAGCGGGCGATATTAAAATTTGCGAAAGCCTCGATGTGAACGCGCTTTTTATTCCGACCGCGGATGAAATTTACGGCACAGAGGAGCCAGCGATCATAGCACCTAAGCCAATAAGTGAAATTTTAGAAGGCAAAACGCGCCCCGGGCACTTCGACGGCGTACTTAAAGTGTTAAATAAGCTTTTTAATCTAACTCGTCCTAGCAACGTTTATATGGGTAAAAAGGACACCCAGCAGCTTTTCATCGTGCAGAAGATGGTAAAGAGCTTTTTTATGCCTATAAGCATCATTCCTTGTGAGATCGTTCGCGAAAGCGATGGGCTCGCGCTTAGCTCGCGCAACGCCTATTTGGACGAGGAGGGAAAGCTTATGGCGCTTAAGCTTTCACGCTCCTTGCTAAATGCCAGCTCGCTTATTAAAAAAGGCGAGATCAGCCTAAATATAATCCGCGAAAAGATGCTTAGCGTGCTTGAGCCGCTGGCGGTCGATTATATAGCATTCGTGGATTATAAATTTAATGAAATTTCGCAGATCAAGCAAGGCGATACGATAATCCTGCTTGCCGCAAAGGTCGGCACAACCCGCCTGATCGATAATATCTGGCTTTAAAATGGCAAAACTCCATCTCGTCTCGCTGGGCTGCAATAAGAATTTAGTTGACTCCGAGATCATGCTCGGGCGTCTGCAAAACTACGAGCTCACGGATGAGCCTGCGAGTGCGGATGTGATGATCGTAAATACCTGCGGCTTCATCGCAAGCGCCAAGCAGGAGAGTATCCGCACGATTTTGAAGCTTAGCGAGCAGAAAAAAAGTGGTGCGCTGCTGGTCGTCACGGGCTGTCTGATGCAGCGCTACAAAGACGAGCTCATGCGCGAGCTACCCGAGGTCGATATTTTCAGCGGCGTCGGCGACTACGATAAAATCGATGAGATGATTTTAAAAAAGCAGAATTTATTCAGCCCGCAAACCTATCTGCAAAGTCCCGCGCTTACCTCTTCACGCGTGATAACGGGCTCAAACTACCACGCTTACGTTAAAATTTCGGAAGGCTGTAATCAAAAATGCTCTTTCTGCGCCATTCCGAGCTTCAAAGGTCGCCTAAAAAGCCGCAGCATCGACGACATTGAAGCGGAGGTACGCAGTTTGGTAGCGCGCGGATTTTACGATTTTAGCTTTATCGCGCAGGATTCCAGCAGCTTCGGTCGCGATCTAAGACGCAGTAACAAGGGCGGATCAAATTTTAAAGGCTCCGAAGGCGAGTTAAATTTTGCGGGCTTTCGCGACGGGCAGAATTCCGATGACTCAAACGGCGGTGCGGCAGATAAAATTTCCGCTCAAGGCAGGCTCACCCGCGGCAAGAGCTCTAGCGAGGAGAACGCGAGCGATGAAATAGCTGATGAGTGGGGCGCCGACCTAGTCGCGCTGATAAAACGCATCGAAAAAATAAAGGGCGTCAAGGTCGCGCGCGTGCTGTATCTCTACCCCACCAGCACCGACGAGCGACTCATCCGCACGATCGTGGGCTCACCCGTTTTCGCAAATTACTTCGACATGCCGATTCAGCACATAAACGACAAAATGCTAAGCCTGATGAAGCGCGGCGCGAGCGCGGCGCGGATCAAAGAGCTTTTAAATTTAATGCGAAGTGCGCCGGGCGCATTTTTACGAACGGGCGTCATCGTCGGACACCCAGGCGAAACAGACGTAGAATTTGACGAGCTTTGCGACTTTTTGCAGGAGTTTAAATTTGATAGAATTTCAGCTTTTGCTTACAGCAAGGAGGAGGATACGGCGAGCTTTGCGATGTCGCAAATCCCCGCACGGACAATTAGTCGCCGTCTGAATAAAATCGAAAAAATCACGCGCGAGGCGATAGATAGCAGCATGCGCGCGCTCGTAGGCAAAAAGATACCCCTAATAATCGAAGGCGCCAGCAGCGAGGGCGAGTTTTTTTACGGCGCCAAGCCTCTTGCATGGGACAAGGACATCGACGGCGAAATTTTAATCAACGAAAGCTACGTACAAAATCTAAAAGTAGGCGGTCTATACGAGTGCGAAATCACGGAATTTGCTGGCGATAGACTGCTTGCTCGAGTATTGAGAAGTTCGCAAGGACAATGAAAAACTCGCCCGAAATTCCAAGCAAAATTCTAGCCTTGCTGCGGGCCGGCAAAAATCTGCTTGCTTTTTCTCACGGCGTCGACAGCACGGCGCTTTTTTACCTTTTGGACGAGGCGGGCGTGAAATTTGACCTTGCGATAGTGGACTATAACGTCCGTGCGCAGAGCAAGGACGAAGTAGCCTCGGCACGGCATCTGGCGGCTAAATTTAACAAACAAATCTACGTAAAAAGCGTGCATCTTGGCGAGTCAAATTTCGAGCACGAAGCGCGCGCGGCTAGATATGATTTTTTCACCGAGATTTGCTGCGAGCGGGGCTATGAAAATTTGATTTTGGCGCATCAGTTTGACGATAAATTCGAGTGGTTTTTGATGCAACTTGGGCGCGGCGCCGGGCTTAACGAGCTGCTAGGCATGCAAGAGCTTGAGCCCCGCGATGACTACGTGATCGCTCGCCCGCTTTTAGGCGTGCGAAAGTGCGAGCTGGAGCGGTTTTTGCAGGGGCGAAACCTAAAATACTTCACCGACGAGACGAATTTAACGGACCGGTTTAAACGAGGCTTTATTCGCGCTAAATTTAGCGAGCCGTTTTTGGATGAGTACTTTAGCGGCGTGAAAAAAAGCTTTGAGTTTTTGGCGGCTGACGCGTTAAGCTTAACTCCCGAAATTTCTAATCCCGCGCCTAAAATTTATCTCGTAAAACGCGGCGCAAACGAGATTCGCGGCGTGGGTCTTACCTGCAAGAGGCTAGGGCTCGTGCTAAGCTCGGCACAGCAAAACGAATGCGCGCGCTGCCTAGAAAACGGCGCCGACTGCGTGCTAGGCGGAAAGGTAGCCGTCGGAGCTGGCAAAAATTTTATCCTCGTAACGCCATATATCAAAGCCGCGATGGACAAGAAATTTAAAGAAGCGTGCCGCACCCTAAAAATCCCGCCGATAAACCGCGGATTTTTATTTGCCGCGGGAGCGGATCTTGCGCTATTTGAGGAGCTTTTATGAGCGTTTATTTTACCTCCGATCTGCACTTCGGTCACGAGCTGGTGCTGAAAAAATACCCGAATTTTAGAAAAGGCGCAAACGTAGCCGAAATGGATGAAAATCTCATCGCCGCCTGGAATGCGCTTGTTACACCCGAGGATCTTGTCTATAATCTCGGTGATGTGTCCTTTCACAAGGATGTTGCGCACACTTGCGAGTTACTTCGCAGACTAAACGGGCGACATTTTTTGGTGCTCGGTAACCACGATGGGCGCATCGCTGCGATGAAAAACGAACTGCTAAGCAGACGCAAGGCGGACGGCAATTTTATGTTTGAGCAGATCGTGGGATATGCCTTTGTGCGCCTATCACATAAGAGAGCGGCTCTGTCTCACTACCCGATGATCGAGTGGGCAAACTGCCATTATGGCGCGCTGATGCTCTACGGTCACCTGCACGCAGATATGGCTGAAGTTTCGGGCAGGGCGCTAAACGTGGGCTTTGATCTGCACGGCAAAATTTTAAGCGAGGACGAGGTGTGGTCGTATCTGAAAGATATCCCGCCCAAGGCCCATCACGCAAGCGAGCTAGAGGGCATTAGTGAGAACGACGATGTGGAGCAAAGGCAGGCTTTGATAGAAAATTTTTTACGCAAAATTAATCGGGATTCGTGAAAAAGACAAAATTTACGGCGCAAGACGGGCTCTTTGCGGCAAATAAGCTTAAATTTAAAAGCGAGCCGTTAAATACGGATGATTTTACCCAGTCAAAATTTCATTATGTAACGCGAGATAAATTTAACAAAACGCAACCGCGAACGAGTAACCAAATCGTATCAAGCAAGCGCAATACTGCAAAGATAAAATTTTAAAATTCTGCCTAGGTACGGAGCAAAAATATTTGATCTAGCGGGCTTCCAGCATTGCGATTTTGTTGATGTAATCGGCGAAATTTAGATTTATCAAATTTGTTTTGATGAAGATGCGCGTAAAAATCACATAACCGATCTCGTTGCTAAGCGTGCCGTCTGAGTAGATGAAAACATTAGTGAGAAACTCGCTATTTTCGGATTTATAGAAGGTCTCGATCTGAAAATTTAAAAGTTCGTAAAATAGCTCGTCCGCGTCGTTCATCGCCGCCTGCATCTCCTCGTCGATACGCATTATATCGGCGTAGAGCACGCGCTCTTGGTTGGCGACGACGAAACATGCGCGGTTATTAAATTTCAGCGCAAACATCGCCATATTTTCAAAATCGCTTTGATTTTTTAGCAAGAAGTATAAAATTTTAAATAAACTAGCGTGCGAGCTAAATTCTATTCCAAAGGTCTCATCCGCCGCCTGTGCACTTGCGCGAGGAAATTCCACTATGAAGCTATCATCGACTTTTTGATAAATGCTATTTTCTTTAATCATATAATCCTCGTTAAAATGCACTCTTTGATTTTCGTCGTCTATCAGCACGCAGGAGATTAAATTTTTATCACTCAGATCCGCAAAGCCCGCCAGCGAGGTAGTCAGATCGTTTTCTTGCGCTATAGGAAAGCGATCGGATTTCTCATCCAAAATTCTTTTGCCAAAGCCTAATTTTCTATAAAAAAACTCGCATGCGTCGGCACTTTTAGCGACGCCGAGGAATGATTTTGCTTTAAATAGTGCCATTTTTTCTCCTAAAATTGCAATTATACCGAAACACTATTATTTCAAACTAAAATTTAGCGTCCTGCTCGGCGCTTGCAAAAAGCAGTTGCCTGATCGCCTCTTTGCCCGCATCGAGGCTAAGCCCTGTTAAATTTAACGGTGCGCTGAGGCTATAATTTATGCGCGAAAACGGCTTTGGCAATACCATCTCGTCCCAGCTACGAAATTTCCAAAAACTGCTCGCTTCGTAATTTAGCGCGTAAATGTCTAAGTTTAGCCGCTGCGCAAGGATCACAGCACCGTCGGCGACGCTGTGAAGCGGGCCGCGCGGACCGTCGGGAGTAATGATAATGTCGGTGCCGCTTTTTATCTCTTTGATCGCGCCCATAAGTGCGCGCGCACCGCCTTTAAAACTGCTGCCGCGGATCGCACCGATGCCAAAATGCGAGATCACGCGCGTAATTATCTCGCCATCTTTGTGATCGCTGATGATGACCTTGGCGCGCCTCTTGCTGCCAAAATCCCGCAGCCACCAGCGCCTATAAGCAAAGCTCATCATAGCTAATCTTCCGTGCCAAAACACGACGACGCAGGGCTTTTCGGGCAGCTTTGTAGGGGTAAATTTAACCCTACACGTTAAAAAAATGCACCAAATCAGGATAAAAATGAGATATTCAGAGGCGCGGAAAAACAACCGCTTTTTAAGCGATAACTTTTCCATAAAGCGCCATTCTGGCGGTCTTTTCGACACGTACTCTGCGCGTTTTGCCTAACAGCTCCTCGCCGCCTTGCGCGCAGATTAGAAAATTTGAAAAGCTTCTACCGCACGCAGTGCCGCCCTCTCGCAGCTCCTCAAAATACACGTCGAAAATTTTATCTTTTTGCGCTCCTGCGATCTCGTCTAAAATTTTAGCGTGAGCGCTTTGTAGCCTACTTAGCCTTTCGCTTGAAATTTCATCATCCAGCGGCTTTAAATTTGCTGCCGGCGTGAGCGGCCGCGGGCTAAATTTAAAGGAAAAAACCTGCTCGAATCTCACCGTCTTTAGCACCTCCATCGTCTCGGCAAAATCTTCCTCTCTCTCGCTCGGATAGCCCACGATGATGTCGGTGCTGATCGCCACGCCCGGACAGCTTTGGCGCAGTTTAAGCGCGCGATCCAGATACCACTGCTTGGTATATCCGCGCTTCATATCGCGTAAGACCTTGCTCGAGCCGCTTTGCAGCGGCATATGCATCGATTTGCAAATTTTAGGATTATTACAAAAAACGTCCAAAAATTTATCGTCCATATGCAGCGGATGGGGGCTTGTAAAGCGGATGCGCTCGATGCCCTCTATCTCGCTAAGCCGCACGAGCAGATCGCTGAAGTCGATTTTTTCGTGCGCGTTAGAAAAGCGCTTGCCGTAATTGTTGACGTTTTGTCCGAGCAAAAATATCTCTTTGGCGCCGCGAGCGGCGGATCTTTCGGCTTCGTGCAAGATGATTTGAGCGGGGATCGAAATTTCATCGCCTCTAGTCTGCGGCACGATGCAGTAGGAGCACTTTTTGTCGCAGCCGATCATTATGTTTATGAAGGATTTATATGGCGAACTCGCAAAATCTCCGAAGGCAAACTCGCTCTCGTCGTAGTTTATGTCCGTGCTGATAAATTTTGGCGTACGTACGGCTTGCGAAATTTTAGATACATTTCTGGCGCCGAGTACGAAATCCACGAATGGTGCGCGCTTAAAAATCTCTCCGCCCAGATGGCTTGCGGTGCAGCCGCAAACGCCGATTTTGGAGCCCTTTTTTCGCGCCTTATCAAAAGCTCCGATTTCGCTAAAAAGCTTATGCACGGGCTTTTCGCGCACGGAGCAGGTATTTATTAAGATCAGATCCGCGATATTTACGTCGTCGGTGATCTCGTAATCTTGCTCTTTTAGCTGCGCGATAATATGCTCGCTATCGCGCACGTTCATCGCGCAACCTAGGGTCTGGATGAAGAGGAGTTTGCTCAAAGGATATGCACCTCGCACATATACTCGTTTTCGTTCAGCCCGTATCGCACTATGCGCTGATACACGCTAAAACCCTTAGTGTCGAAAAAATCCACCAAAGCGGCTAAATCTTTTTGAGAATTTTCTCTATCCAGATAAAATATTTTTTGTCCGCTCTTTTCTACTTGGGCTTGCAAATCCTCGATCTTAACGCTTTTTGGCTTAGAGGCGAGCTCCGTTCTGGCAAGTTTTAGCTGCATGATCTATCCTTTCATTTATGTTTTAAACCCACGAGTTTAGCGAAATTTAGATAATAATTCGTTTAAATAAAAATAAAGTCAAAATTCCATATAATACCGCACTTCAAAATTTAAAATCCAAATTTAGTAGCACGAAATCAAATCTTAAGGAAAATTTATGGAAAAAATCACCGACATCATCGAGTCGATTGCAAACGAAAAGGGGCTTGAGCCCGCAGACGTGAAAGAGCGCGTCAAAAC
>CAUSBF010000041.1:0-11124 GCA_963529595.1 uncultured Campylobacter sp. | reverse complement strand
TTTGGAATGAACGTCATCGCCTACGACCCATATATCGAGCCTGAGAAGGCCACGAAGCTCGGAGTAAAATATACGAAGAATTTCGACGAAATTTTATCTTGCGACTTCATCACGATCCATACGCCGAAAAATCAAGAGACGATAAATATGGTAGGCGAGCCGCAAATAGCTAAGATGAAAGACGGCGTGCGCCTAATAAACTGCGCTAGAGGCGGGCTGTATAATGAAAAAGCGCTCGCAAACAATCTACGCAACGGCAAGATCGCATATCTCGGCATCGACGTATTCGACAAAGAGCCTGCGACCGATCACGAGCTTTTGGATATCGAAAATTTAAGCGCGACTCCTCATCTTGGCGCAAATACGCTCGAATCGCAAAGTAATATCGCCCGAGAAGCCGCAGAGCAGGCGATCAGCGCCGCGCGCGGCTTAAACTATCCAAACGCTTTAAATTTGCCGCTTAAGCTCGAGGATCTGCCGCGCGGTATTGAGCCGTATATAAATTTGGTTTCCAAAATGGCCTATCTTGCGGCGCAGATCAATAAAGGCCCGATCAAATCAATTCGCATCGAGGGCAGCGGCGAGGTGGTGCAGTATCTAAAATCGATGCTCGTTTTTGCGATCGTAGGCGCGCTGCACGATTCTTTGGGCGATTCGCTAAATTACGTCAATGCTAAATTTCTTGCGGACGAAAAGGGGATTAAGACGAGTTTCGGCGAGCTTGCGCGCAGCGTCTATAAAAGCGAGATCGCGGTAAAAATTATGACCGACGAGGCGATCTCAAACGTCGCAGGTACGGTCTTTGACGGCAGCGAGGAGCGCATCGTAAATATCGGCGGATTTAAGACCGATTTTAAGCCGAAGGGCAAGATGATAATCTTCAAAAACACCGACGTGCCGGGCGTTATCAAATCCGTAAGCACTATTCTAGCCGACGAAAACATCAATATCGCGGACTTCCGCTTAGGCAGAGGCGAGGAGGGGGATGCTTTGGCGGTCATTTTGGTCGATTCCGAAGTGCAAAAAAACACGCTTGATAAGCTGGCGGCGCTTCAGACCTGCCTAATGGTGCGCTACGCGGCGCTTTAATCTTTTCCCGCTTAGGGGGCGGAATTTTAAATTTCGCCTCATCCAATTCTTTATAATTTAAATTTACAATCCAGCCTACGACGGCGTTTGATGAGGCGATGCGGGAACGCGCGGCGAGGATTTTAGCGAACTTGAGTACGTGCAGAGCCGCGCTTGCGGTACGTTGCGGTATGCGCTAGGCAGATATGCTTTAGCTCACGGCTTGTGAAAACGCCGCGCGCGCTCTAAATTTAACTCTCGCCGTGAGCTTGCTTTTAAATTTAAATTTCGTCCTTGTAGATCTGCTTTTAAATTTCATCATCGCGGGCGCTGCCGATTAAATTTTGCCGCTATGCGAGTTCGGTATCCAAAGCTAAGCGTCGCGATACAAAACGCGGTCAAATTTTATAAATTTTTAGACACGGAGAGTGCTTTTGCTTTAAATTTATTAGCGGGTGCTTCATCTCTCTAATCGTATCGCCCGTTTAAATTTCGGGCAGCCGCCGAGAGATTGCATTGCTGATTAAATTTTACGTTTTGCCGAAATTATGCTTCGCCGAAAAATTCCGTCTAGCCTAAAATGAGCAGGTACAAAATTTCAGCTGTAATGCGTCCTGCTAATTTGTGGCCCCAGTGTCTCGATTAGGCTTAAAATTTTGCGGATCTGCGTTTGGTATTCGCGCGCGAGCTCTATGCTAGCAGGCCTATCAAAAAGAGTAGTTTCAAAAAGATCGGGCGCACCGTTTAAAAATAGATATAAGCGCTTATCCATAAATACCGCGCTCAAGCTGAACTCGCCGCTCGTTTCGCGATTTATTTCGCGCAGACGCTCCATAAACGCGGGCGTTAGCAGATAGCGCGCTTCTACTTTGTCATCCGCAAACACGCGAAAATCGCGCATAAAATCCACATCGTCCATCATCTCTTTTTCGCCGAAGATCTTGGCGTTTAGCTCCCTGCTTACCACTATCGTTTTGCCCGAGGTTTTTTCGCAAGTTCGCAGATTAGTACGTTGCCGTCAAAGTCCATATAGTTATCGTAGAATATTTTGATCAACATAATCGCCGCTATGAGCGGATTATCCGTTTTCATGTAAAACCTGCTATTGCTATGTACCTCGCTGAGGCTAAATTTAATCCCGCAGTGCGCGCCCGCAATCCGATCCTCGCTTTTGATCCTAGATTTCCTATAAATTCTAAATTTTTGAAATTCCTCTTCTTGCATGCCGGTATAGGGATAATATCTTAAATCGGCGTTCATATCGTCTATGACGGCGTGGACAAATATCTCCTTGTAAAATTTATAATAGCGAATTTCCGCTTCGGTTTCTTGACTGGCGCAATGAAGAAGAAATATCCAAAAGATCTGAAGAAAAATTAAGGTACCTAAAATTTCGGCAATTTTTATCAAAGAAGTATCCGCTTTGACGCCGTCTAGATACATTGCTACGAATAGGACCGCAAAAAAGGCGGCTATACTGAGGTAGCGGTATCTATTAAAAACTCTAGCGCACGATTTTTGCTCGATTAAAGTTTGCGAAATAGCATCTTGCAGAGCAGGCGGCATATCTATCCTTGAGAAAAATTTCGCCCGTATTGTAGCGAAATTTAGCGGAATTCATAAAGAGTGAATTCCGCTGCATAATTGAATGGTCAAGATCGGAGCTTAATTTATGCAGTCCGTGCGGCGTAAAATTTTAAAATCTTACTATTCTGAAAACAATTCGCACCGGATTTAAAATTTAACGCATTGTGTAAGCTTATATTTCACGCGAGCCGCCTTTGTAAATTTGCGATCACAGTATCCTGAGGCTGTCTGAGATGAAATACATAAAAATCCCGAGCCCAAACATCACGAAAAGCCCCAAAAATTCGACGTATAGCTTCAAACTTACGAGCCGTTTTGAGCTTAGCTCGTTTGCTTTCGCGCCGAAAAGCGCGGCTAAAAATATCACGACGCTCATTCCAAAACCGATGAAAAGCGCACTCGCGACGCTAAGCGCGAAGCTTCCGAGGCTGAAGGCAAGTACAAAAATCAGGATCGTGCCGGGGCAGGGCACGAGCGCCGCCGCAAGCGCGATAAGCCACTCCCGCCCTCTCTCGCCGCCTGAAGTTGCGCCATTTTGCAGCGAGCGAGATGAGGTTTGGTTTTTGAAATTTGTAGAATTTAAAGCCTGTTTTTGCCCGTTTTGGCTAGACGAGTTTTCTTCTAGGCTTGCGGCTAAATTTGAATCCGAATTTAGCTCTGCCGTTGCGGCGCCTAAATTTTTAGTATCTAAATACTGCGCGGATTCGTCGCTTTGAATATTAAATTTAGAAAATTTATAGCTCTTTAACGCTGCGTCAGCGGAATCCCTGGCGTTTGCAAACGCCGTATTTTTTAAGCGGGCGCCCGTTTCTGCGGTATTTGCGGCGGAAGCGCAAGCGGCGCAGGAGCAGCCCGCATCGTGGCCGGCGCCCGATCTTACGCGGCGAGCTTTGTCGTAGATGATGAGCGCGGTTATGACGATGATCAGAAGCGCCGAAATTTTCGTTGTGATCGAGGCGGAGTTTGCAGAGACTAGCCCTGCGACGTTTTGCAACACGAACATGCTCGCGCTTACTAAAACGAGCGCTCCTAGTACGTGTAGAAGCCCGATTTTAAGGGCAAATCCGAAGGCTTTGACGTAGCTGCCGCCATGGGCTAGGAAATAGCTCGCCGTTAGCAGCTTCGCGTGCCCTGGACCCGCCGCGTGGAAAAAGCCGTATATGAAAGAAAGCGCCAAGACCCATAGGATGGTGCTCGCGCTTGCATGCTCGCTGCTTGCGCGAAACGCCGTTTTGAGACTTTTCATAAAATCCATCGTCTTTTGCGCGACAAATCCCAGCGAGACCTCTTTGTGCTGCTCGCTTGAAATCTCGTCGCTGTCGGATGTGGCGCCGTTTTTGTCTGCGTTATTTTGCGCTAAATTTAAATAACTCTCCATGGGCGGCGGCGCAAAATTTTGCGTAGAATGCGCGGAATTTAAAGAGTCGTCTCGGATCGCAGCAAAATTTTCGCTCACGCCTTTATATGCAGGCGCCGTAGAATTTGCGGGGCCACCTTTTGCCTGCGCGTCCTTTTTGGCGGCTTTATTAATCTGCGCGATAGTATCCGAAGCGGCGATGTTTTTTTGTGCCTCTGCAGTCGCCTCCGAGACGATATCGCCGACGGATCTTTGGTTTGATCTGCGTGCTGAGCTGGCATTCGGTTTATCTTGACCGCCTTGTGCAAGTTTATCTTCCGAGCTCGCAAAGCTCTGCTGGCTAGATGCAAGGCTATCCTGCGCTAAATCAGAGTTCGGTGCGCTTGAAATTGGCGGTTTTTTATCTGCGATCTTTGGCTTTTCGCCGCTAAATTCTATAAAAGTGGTGGCTAAATTTGAATTAGGCTTTGCTACAAAGCCCTCGCCCAGATTAATGGGCTTGTCGTCAAGCATTTTGAAATTGAAAAATCCCTGATCGTCGTTAATGGAAATTTTAAGAACGCGGTTATTGTGCAGCTCGAAGCCGACCTTTTGATCGAACTCAAACACGAGTCTGCCCTTTTTGACGAGGCTTATTGCGTTTTTAAAATTTCCCTTGATCTGCGTGCCTACGAGGTTGCTAAGCGCGGGCTTTGCATTTTTTGGCGCTTGATCGTAGAATTCCGCCTCGCAAAGGTAGTTTTTGGGGGTTAGGTAATCGGTCATCGCCTTAGTTATCTCGGCAAGCTCGCTATTTTCAAGCTTGCCGTTGGAATTTATATCGTAGGTCTGCATTATGACGTCGGTAAAATTTTGAGAGAAAAGCCACGAAAAATGCAGACTCACGATCTTGCCGTCTTGTGCGACGGGAGTGATGCTAACGTGCGCAGTGGGCGTGTATAGGGCGCACAGAGCGCACGCAAATATCCGCGAGCTAAAGATCGCGGATAAAATTAAAATTTTAATAAATTTCATCAACTACAAATTTTCTCCGAAAACGTCGATCGTCTTTTTCATCGTCTCATACCAATCTAGCGGCAGCTGATCGATCTCCATCACCTTTGCGCCCGTTTGCGCGGCGATGGTTTGCGCTGCCTTTTTGGAAAACTGCGGTGCGACGAAAATCACCTTGATCTTTTCCTCTTTGGCTTCCTCGATTAGCTCGGCTAAATCCGCAGGCTTAGGCTCTTTGCCCTCCACTTCGACTGCGATCTGCTCCAAATCGTATCGATGCGCGAAATAGCCCCAAGACGGATGATAAACCATAAATTTCTTTCCCTTGACGCCCGCTAATTTCTGTTTTGCGTAAGCGTCTAGCTCGTCCAGCTTTTTAGCAAATTTATCGAAATTTGCTTCGTAAATTTTAGCATCCTTAGGATACTGTTTGGTTAACGCGTCTTTAATATTTTTCGCTTGAATTTTTACAAGCTGCGGATCGAGCCAGATATGTGGGTCTAAACCGCCGTGATGGTGATGGTGCTCGTGCGCCTCGTGGTCTTTGTCACCATGCTCATGATGTGCGTCATGATCGTGATCATCGTGATGCGCGCTATGATCATGTTCGTCGTGATGGTGATGCTCTGCCATAGCCATTTTGGTGATGCCATCTTCGGTGCGGATTATTTTCATCTTCGGATACGATGCGGCAAGCTTTGGTAGCCAGACTTCATCAAATTCTATACCGACTGCAAAATACAGATCGCTATTTTCTAGCATTTTCATCTCCGAAGGCTTAGGCTCGTATGTGTGCGGATCAGCGCCTTTGCCTACCATCGTATTTACCTGCAGGGTATTACCTGCGATCTGTTCAACAAAATACTTCGTAGGAAGTATGGTCGTGGTGACCGTAGGTTTGGCGAATGCTACGCAACTAGCTGCTAAAAGCGTGAAAACAAGCTTTTTCATAAAATTCCTTTCCAAAAAAATTGCGGAAGTATATCAAAAGCAACTTAGTTGCAACTTAATATAAATTTATCTAAATTTCGCTATCATCGCTTAAATTTTAAAAAAGGCGTAAAATGGATCCCAAAGATTTTTTAGCGAGTCACGATATCGCTCCTACAGCGCTTAGAGTGCATATCGTGCAGATCCTAAGCGAGAAAAAATGCCCGGTAAGTTATGATGAACTAGTAGAACAAACGGGTGCTAATAAAACCACAATATATCGCAATATAGCGCTTTTGGAAGAGAAAAATTTGATAATTACCAGCGAAAATAATCATAAAAGCTTTTATGAGCTCACCGACGGCGCAAAAGCGTATTTTGTCTGCGAAAGCTGCCATAAAATGGAGGAGATTTCGATGCCTACTTTGCCACAAAAAAATGTCAAAAGCGTGCTCGTGCGAGGATTGTGCGAGAAGTGCGGCGGCTGAGGCGGGAAATTTAATCAAAAGCGCTCAGGGAAATTTAGCTAAAACGCTAAGGCAAAATTTAACCGATTTTTAACGGATTTTTATAAAACAAACGATATAATCCGAGCGTTTCATATTTTAAAAGGGAAAAATTCAGTGAATAAAAACGATACGATAAAAGCAATAGAGAAGTTTGTAAGTTCTCAAGAAATGACGATGTTCCGCCTGAAAAAGGGTATCTACGGCGATGCGATGAAAAACCTGGATCAGGTTTTTACGCCGTATAAGGAGTTCGCCGAGTTTTTCAAAAATCCCGCAAATAGGTTGCAGGAGTTGTTAGGCAACATCGCGTACGAATCGATCTTAAACTACACTGAAGCAGGGCTATCGCACTGCGAGAAGATCCACTCGATCTATTTTGTGGAATCCAAAGGATTTTTCAAAAGCGGGCTAAAGTATATCGAGCCTGATGCGACCGCGAGAGAAAGAGCCAAGAGCTATTATGACAAATTGCTGGAAAATAATGAGAAGCTTAACGAGTATATCGATATCGGCTTGCAAAGGCTACATGGCTTAGAAGCGAAGGTTTTCGAGTAGGCCAGGTTAGTTTTGGGATTTGATTTGCGTGGCGAAATTCTATCGCAAATTCTTGGCGCTTAAAATCCTATGATTAAATTTCACACCTTTTACAGATTTCACTTATACTATTTAATTCCGCGTTAGCGCCGCTTTTAATTGCGCATATAGCAAATAGGGTAACTTTAGAAATTCTGTGCCGGTAGGCATTATCCGATACGATCAAAGAAATAATCTAAATTTTTAAAGCTCAACGAAGCGGGTTAAAATAAGCAAGCTTGGCTAAATTCCGCGGAGAGATTAAAGCAGGCTCTAGCATAAACTAGCGCTTGGTCGGAGTCTGCGAATTTAAAATTCTAGCGCCACTTTAGATTTCTGCGAAATGCGGAATTTTAAAAGTAGGTACTGCGCCTGCAACAAGCAAAGCACAAGATTTGAAATTTGCTAGAAAATACTCACTGCAAAGTAAAATTTAAGAGCCAGGCTGCAGGCGACGCAGCATAAATTTTAATTTACTCTGTAGCGCAAAACGAATTCAGCAAGAGATATTTTTGGAAGCGGAAGGGGTGATAGAGAGCCGTAACGAATTATATTTGATTGCGCTAATACCGTATTGTTTGGTATATGCAGTGATGTAGCCGATACGTAAAAATTATTTAGAGGTGTCAAGGTGGGAGCGTGCGGTATAAATTTTAACTCGTTTTGGCGCGCTGTTTTTATTTATCGCGCGCGGCAAATTTAAGCGGTTAAACTTATTGAGATTAGAAAATTCTAAACGCAGATTAAAGCTTAGCGGCGAAATTAGCCTTGCTAGCACTCTGCTGCATCTAAATTTCGCCGCAAGCAACTTTATTTATCTGCCTTTTCGGCTTTATATTGCGCTAGCAGGGTGCCTAGCTCATCTTTTATGCGAAGCTTTTCTTTCTTCATCGCATCGATCTCCAGATCGCTCATATGCACTCTGCCGGCTTGTGCGTCGGCGATCTTGTGATCCAGCTCGTCGTGTTTCTCGAAAAGCGAATCAAATCGCGCGTTTTTGCCTTTTAACTCAGTGATTAAATCTCTGTATTCATGAAACATGTCTACTCCTTTGAAAAATTTATTCAAGTATATCAATAAAGCGCTTAAAACCTAATTTCAGCTATCAAATTTAGACTGAATTTCACGCATGAGATTCCAAATTTTAAGAGGTGAGATTTTAATTTTTAAAAATTTAAAACAGGCAAATTTAAATGATAAAATTTTAAGAGCAGAGCTTTAAAGCCCTGCTACTATTCGCTATTTTCGAGACGAGATTTTTAGGTTATGAAGCGAGCTGTGAATCTTTATGATCTATAATCGGCGTTGATTTTTACGTAGTCGTAGCTAAGATCGCAGCCGTACGCGCTAAACTCGCCCTCTCCGAGCCCCAAATCGCACCAGATCGTAAAGCTTTTTTGCTGCATCACGGCGTGAGCCGCAGCCTCGCGCGCGGCGTCCAGCTCGCGATTTTGCGCATCATAAAGCAGCACGTCGTCGTATTTGATACGCAGCTTTTCTTCGTCGCATTCGATACCGCAGGCGCCTATGGTCGAGGCTATACGACCCCAATTCGGATCTTCGCCAAAGATCGCCGTTTTAACAAGCGGCGAATTGCTTAGCGCCTTTGCCGCCATGCGGGCATCCCCAGCATTTGCGGCGCCGCTTACTTTAAATCGCACCAGTTTGGTTGCGCCTTCGCCATCTTTTACCAGCATTAGCGCAAGCTCGCGCGTCAGGGCGTTTAGCGCGGAGGAGAAGGCATTCTTGTCGTAAGCACATTTGGCGCTACTGCAGAGCATAATCGTATCATTTGTGGAGGTGTCGCCGTCGACGCTTATGGTGTTGAAACTCTGCTCCGCTGCCTTTTTTAGCAGCTCGTCCATATCCGCGCGCGAGATTTTTGCGTCGGTTAGAACGAAGCAGAGCATAGTCGCAAGCGCAGGATTGATCATACCCGCGCCCTTGCAAACGGCTGCGATGTGAAATTTCTCGCCATTTTCTAAAGAAATTTCATACGCAAGCTCTTTTTTTATCGTATCGGTAGTCATAATGGCGGTGGCTAGGGCGTTCGAGTTTCGTGCCAAGAGGTTAAAATTTTGCGCGGCGGCGATAATTTTTTCCTTTTTGAGGCGGTATCCGATGACGCCGGTGGAGCTCATAACGGGGTTTATCAGAGCGGTCTTTTTACCAAGCTCGCTAAAAATTTCATCGATGTCTGCGATGCCTTGCTTCCCGGTCATCGAGTTTGCGTTTTTAGAATTTACGAGGATAAAATTTGTTTTAAGTTCTCCGCCCGCGCTCTCTTGCGCCATTTTGAAATGCCTAATCGGCGCAGCTTGAAATTTATTGCTCGTAAAGATCGCGCTTACGACAAAGGGCTCGTCCGCACGGATAAATCCCAGATCGTTCCCCTCTTTTTTAAAGCCCGAATTTACGCCGTCAAAATAAAAGCCCTCGACATTCTTCAAACCGCCCTCAAGCTTAGTTATTTTAAACATATCTCATCTCCTGCGGCTTGTATTTGCTGCGGATGAGCTTTTTGGTGTTGCGGATGCCCTCTGCCGTGCCGATGACTAAAAATTTCACCCCAGTACCGATGAGGTAGTCGCCATCTGGCATCGGGATAAAGCGACTGTTGGGCTCTTTGATTCCCACGACGTCGGCGTTTGTAAAATCGCGCAAGCGAGTTTCTTTTAGACGCTTGAAGCGGATCCACGAAAAATCGGGCACCGTGATCTCCTCGATATCGATGAGTGAGTCTTTTTTATACAAAAACCGCTCCAAAATGTTTTCCATATCGGGGCGCACGCTGATTGCAGAGAGCCTTTGTGCGGCGAGTTTGGATGGTGAGACGATAGAATTTGCGCCGAGTTTTTTTAGCCTTTCGGTGTCGCTGTCATCATCGCTATTTGCCATGATGAAGTAGGGGGTGATGCGACCAAGCTCCTTTTCGTATAGGCGCACGAGCGAGATTATTGCGATATTATCGGCTAAATTTGGACTTAGCGTGATGACGGATTTTGCAGATGATAGATGCGCTTTTAGCATTGTAGTTTCTACATGCGGCTCGCCTACGATGAAATATGGATAGCGGTTTTCTTCGGCGATTTTGGCTAGAGCGGGATCGGGGTCGATCACGACAAAAGGTAGATGATTCTCGCGAAACTGCTTGGCAAGCTCGGCGCAGTAGATGTTGTTATAACATATAATGTAGTGGTTTTTGAGCCTTGCGATGTTGTTGATCATTCGTTGCTCCCTAAGTAAATTTTGAAGTTTGCCGTTTTTTATGACCTCGACGACGACGCCCAGGCAAAACGAAAAGGTTCCAAAGCCCATGAGGATGAATAAGACGGTAAAAATTCTACCCGCGGGCGATATCGGCGCTACTTCGGTAAAGCCTACCGTCGTGAAGGTCATACCCGCCTGATAAAAGGCATCCACGAGCGAAAAGCCCGCTATAAAGACATAGCCTAATGTGCCGATTAGCATCATCAGCACGATGGTTATCAGTGGTAAGCGAAAAGGTCGTAGCTGGTCGTAAATTTCTGTGTAGAGGTTGATGTCCGGCTTAGTCGAGCCGGACCAGTCGAGGAATCGCTTGATCTTGTCCAAAACAGACATAAATTCCTCTTTAAGAGGTTATTTTGATTGCTTTTTCATAGTTCGTAGAGTTGAGGCGGCGACTTTGATTCGTCTGGTTGAGCCGTCTTCTAGCTGAACGCGGATGGTGCGTAGATTGACCTGGAATTTCTTTTTGGTTCTGTTATTTGCGTGGCTGACGTTGTTCCCTACCATCGCACCTTTGCCGGTGATTGCGCATCTTCTTGCCATAATAAATCCTTGATGATTAAAATAAATGGCGATTATAGCGAAAAAATTTCAAATTATGCTTAAAATCCGCCGCGGTTTAAATTTAGCGAAATTTATGACAAAACTAAGTAAAATTCCGCATCTTGAAATTTTAAAGGAATCTTAATGTATGTCGCACCCAGCATTTTATCGGCGGATTTCGGAAGGCTTGCGGAGGAAATTCGCGCAGTCTGCGAAGCGGGCGCCGATCTCATCCACGTGGATGTGATGGACGGGCATTTCGTACCAAATCTCACGATCGGACCGCTCGTAGTA
>CAUSBF010000040.1:0-11256 GCA_963529595.1 uncultured Campylobacter sp. | reverse complement strand
GCCTTTGGCTGCATGAGTGGCAGATGCCGTCGAAATAGATCGTGTTTTCGCCGCATTTTTGGCATAGATGGGCTTTGCTTTGCATTTTATCTCCTTAAATTTGGATTTAAATTTCGTCAAATTTTAGCTAAATTTTGCTGATTTTCGGTGAGTAGGCGCAGTTTAGAATTTATGCCGCATTGAACGCGAGGCTTTATAATACACCTGAATGCGTTATTTACGAATGGAATTTAAGCTGAAAGAGATGTGAATTTTAAATTACAATAGAAATAGGGCGGGTTTGCGAGATCAAGTGGAATTCATCTTCGAAAAGATAAATTCCACTTTTATGCGTTTAGGCGCAAATCACTTTTCAATGTGATGTTTGACCAGATACTCGATGATATTTACCGCGTTATCGATGCCGCAATACGATGTGTCGATGCAGATATTGTAGTTTGCGGACGCGCCCCAGACTTGGTTGGTGTAGTATTGATGAAAGCTCATCCTGCCTGCGTCGCTTTCTTCCATATACTCGCGCGCGTCGGTATGGCCCTCTTTTTCTAATCTGGCAAGCTTAAACTCATCGCTCGCGCGTAAAAATACCGTCAGCAGATCCGGATGTCCGCGCAAGAAAAACCCCGCGCAGCGCCCAAGCACTATAACGTTGCCGCCCGAGACGATCTTTTCGTAGATTGCTACGATGCGATCACGCTTTTGCTCATTGGCTAGCTCGTTGTGCGATATTGCCTGAAGTAGCGTATTTACGGGCATTTCGTTGTAGAACTCATACATCTGCTCGAAGCAGCCAAGCTCGTCTGCTTTGCGGAGCAGATCTGCCTTGGCTAGATAGGTGTAGCCTAAGCGCTCGGCTAGTTTGCGCGCGGTTTCGCGCCCACCTGCGCCCGTTTGTCTAGCGATCGAGATTATCATATTTTCTCCTTAGATGAAATGTGCAAAAATACCGGCACCGATGACGGTAAGAAGTCCCGTAACTGCCATTGCTAAAGACGCCATCGCGCCCTCTACGTCACCGATCTCAAGAGCGCGCGCCGTTCCCATCGCGTGGCTCGCGCAGCCTAGGGCGATACCTTTTGCCATCGCCTTTTTGATGCCAAAAATTTTAAGTAGCGCTTCGCCAAATACGCTACCGATGATGCCCGTAGCGATGATGCAGGCCACCGTTAGTGTCACGATGCCGCCTAAGCTTTCGCTGATACCCATACCGATTGGCGCCGTGACGGATTTTGGTAGTAGCGTGACATACATTGTGTGATTTAGCCCAAATATCACCGACATCGCATAGATGCTGCCTAGCCCTGCGATCATACCCGAAATCAGTCCTGCAAAAATAGCTAAAAAATTACTTCGCAAAAGCGCCAGCTGCTCGTATAGCGGTACGGCTATACAGACGGTAATCGGCGTTAAGAAAAAGCTTATGTGTGAGGCGCTTGTGTTAAATTTTTCGTATGGAATTTTAAAGAGTAAAAGCACGCAGACGGTAAGCACGATACCGATTAGAAGCGGGTTGAAAATAGTTAGCTTAAAGCGCTTTTTTAGATAAAGCCCCAGCTCAAACGAGCCCAGGCACAAAAATACGCCGAAAAAAGCGGAGTTCATTAAAATTTCTCTCATTTTTTGTCGTCTCCGGATAAAATTTCGCGCTCCAGCTTCGCATCCACGCCCTTTGTATTCACGCCGTCTTGTTCGTGCGCAGCTGCGTAGAGCCTGCGCTTAACGCGGGCGAGGGCGATTTTATAAAAGATCTGCGTTACCGCGCCGCTTGCACCGATGACTACTACCGTAGAGACTGCCGTAATCGCGATGATTGCGAAAAGATGCTGGCGTAGCGCGTCGCCTGCGATGATGATCGCAGCGCCCGCCGGGATGAAGATCACCGGCATAATCTGCATAAAAAATGACACGGTTTCTCTAATCTGCGATACTTTGATGAGTTTGAAGATCAGGGCTAAAAGCATAATGACTAGCCCATAGATGCTAGCAGGGATCGGCACAGGCACGAGCGCCGCCAAAATCTCCGCAACAAAAGATATTCCTAAAATCACACTAAATTGGATTAAGTAGTTCAAAGCTTACCTCGGATTAAAATTTAGCGCTAAATTTAGCACTTTGCAGTTAAAATAGATATTAATCTTTCTAGGTTTGGGCGAAATTTTGCGGCAAAATTTAAAATTTTGATCGCAAGCAGGAGCGAGATTTCACTTCTAAAATTTTAAATTTTAATCGCTAATTTGTCGCCGCTTGAGTGAATTTTAATTGGAATTTAAAATTTGTAGCCGCCGGTTAAGCTACCTGCGAGCCAGCTGCGTGAATGAAATTTTATACACAATTCTGCGCCGAACTCTGCTACCGACTTCACGGCGCAAAAACACATCGCGTGGAGTAGCCAGGCGCACATTGGGTAGTACGAGTTGTGTGGAAGCTGCGCGAGCTGATGTAATCGTGCGGTAAATTTTAAAATTCCTGCGAGCGAGCGTTTAAATTTGAGCTAAATTTCGGCGAATAAACAAGCGCGCTTAATTTTAAAGAACGGGCAAGCGGGTGCTTAAATTACGAAGTTCGCGCCGCTCGAGTTTAAATTTCACGATCCGCGTCTCGCGGATATGGGGGCCGTCGTTACTAAATTTTACGGCTCCGTTAAAATTTAATGCCGCGTAAGACACGCCGCTAGCAAATTTTGCGGCGGGCACGGTCGTATGAGCGACGGCTCGTTTTAGCCGGCTCGAAATCCACGTGTAGCAAATGACAAGTGCGGCGCGAATGCCATGCGCAGCGTATTTTAAAGGCTGGGAGCGGTGTCGCGGCTCCCGATACGATCAGCGTCGCAGTGCAAAGCCGAATTAAATAAAATTTCAAAAACCGATTTAGCGCCGCCGCTCGAGCAAAAAGCGCAGGCAAATCCCACGCAAAGCCCTACCCTAGCTCGATTTTGATACCGAGCACCTTGCAGACTAGATCAAAAATTTCAATATCGACGTTGGGCGCGTATTCGTCCAAGACCGTGTAAACTTCGGCGCGCATATCCTCGTCGTGGCCCGGGTGCGAGCGCGAATACAGCTCGTCCGTGCGGCGCACGAGCGCGAGATTATCGATATCTCGCTCGCGCATCGCCTGCTTGAGCCGCTTTGAAATTTGCCATTTGAAACTTTGCATTTTCCATCCTTTAAATTTTATTTCAGCGTTTAAAACCAAAGCCTGGATTTTGCACCATGGCAGTAAAACTTGCCTGCGAGCTTCGGCGGCGGCAAATTTTTTCTCAAGCTTCGATAGCAATAAATCTTATCTTTGAGTTTTGACGACGCTAAATCTTGCTCGTAAGCTTTAGCGAATTTATCGCGTCCGAGTTTTAGTGCGCTAGGTTTTGGCTAATCGGGCTTTCGCGCACCGAGCTCAGTTCGCGTAATTTTATTAAATTTTATGTGAAATTTCATTAAATTTAGTGCAAAATCAACATAGAAATTGCATAAATTTTGTTAAATTCTATGCAAAGTTTTACGCAAAAATTTGGCGCAAAACTTGCGCGAGTTTGGCATTTGAAATCTCTCACTTAAAATCTTACTCGCTAAATTTCATACAAAAATCGCGCTTAAGATTTAAGCCGAGCCGTTCTCACGCCTTGTCATGAAATTTAAAATTTCATACACTCGCCCGCCGTGAAATTTCACGCCCGCATGCGTAGTTTACGCAGGTGCAAGTTAAATTTACAGCATCACGATTAATTGCGCGTCGCTGGATTAAATTTTACGAGCTTTCGCGATGCGCGCCGTAAAAGAATTTTGCAAGACTACGCATCGTCGTATGCCCTTAAAATTTTAATTGCGCTTCGTGTATGCGCCCTGCGCCGATTGATCGCCGCAAGATTAAAATTTTGCGCGCCGCCCTGCGCCGTAAATTTTACGCTGCCATATACAGCGCCATATTACTGCCGCGAGTTTTAGATTGCACTGCGCCGTTGTTGATTTTAAATTTCACGCCGCACGCTCTTTAAAAATCTAGACCATCAGCCGCGCAGCAGAGCATTTGAAATTTCATGCGAAAGGCGAAGTTTCGCGGTGCATTATATCGTGCATCAAAGTATGTTAAATAAATTTCATTGCTAGCGAGATTGATGAACTGCGTACGTTGCATGCCGCACCCCGTATAATTTGTCAAGCCGCTGCGAAAGGTTCACATGCCGTATTTACCGCGCTCGCCCATGTATGAGCCGCATGTGTACCGACCGCTACACTAGGTAAATTGAAACCGAGTTTGCACTAAATTTAAACTCAAGTTACCGACATGTCGTAAATCTGCTGAGATTAAAATTAAAGAAAGGATCTGATCTTAATTTAAATCTAGGCGCAAAAGTGTAAAATTTAATAAGATCCTGCAAATTTTAAAATTTAGCGAGATCAAATTTAGATTTACGCCGCAGGCACGTTATTTTCGGCGTGAGTATCGTCAGAGTCTTTGGGCCTTAAAAGCCACTGCTTTGCAAAGATCAGCACGTAGATCGCAGCGCCGATGCCGTAGCTTGCGTATTCGCTCGGGATAAACTCTATGAATTTCGCGCAGATATTGGGTACCAGCATTAGCGGCGTTATTAGCAGCAATAGTAGGCGCTCTAGTGGATTGCATTTTGTTACGAACCAGCCCTGCAGCGAGGAGCTGAAGGCAAACATACCCACGATCGCCGTGGCAAAAATCAGCACGATTTGCAGTGGATCGCTGATCCAAACGATGCTCTTTGAATCCATCGGATCGCCGATGCTTTGGATCAAAAGCAGCTTATTGTTGAAGAAAAACGCAAACGGGAGTACGGCGGTGCGTAGATCATACACGAAGCCCTGAAGCCCCACGGTCACCGGATTTGCCTTTGCGATACCCGCCGCGGCATATGCGGCGATACCCACGGGAGGCGTATCGTCGGCTAAAATTCCAAAATAAAAGACAAAAAGATGCACTGCGATCGCAGGGATCAAAAAACCGTTTTTGCCCGCTAGTATCAAAATCACCGGTGCGATTAAGCTTGAAACGACGATATAATTCGCCGTCGTAGGAAGTCCCATGCCCAAAATCAGGCTCATTATCGCAGTCATCAGAAGTATCAGCACTATGCTATTTCCCGCGACTGCTTCTACGAGCTCTGAAAGAACCTGTCCCAGCCCGGTAAGCGAGATCGAGCCGATGATGATGCCTGCTAGCGCGGTGGCAACGGCGACCGTGACCATGTTTTTAGCAGCACCCACCATAGCCCAAAAAATATCGACAAAACCGACGATAAAATCGGACTTGCCAACCTTTTCGCCAAATATCGTTTTTTTAGCGGGCTCCTGTACGATCATTATTAAAAATAGCACGCAGATCGAGTTAAACGCCGCAGAGATCGCGCTTTCTTTCAGAATCAATAGAGTAAAAAGAAGCACCAAAATCGGTATTATGTAATGAATGCCGCTAAATATAATTTTTAGCTTTGAAACCTTGGCGTAATCGCGGCTGCCGTGAAGCCCTAGCTTGCAGCTTTCCAGATGCACGATGAAAAATAACCCCGCGTAGCAGACGAAAGCGGGGATCACCGCCGCGATCATTACGTTGGTGTAACTCATACCTAAAAATTCCGCGATGATAAACGCCGCAGCGCCCATGATAGGCGGCATAAGCTGCCCATTTACACCTGCGGCGACCTCGATAGCGCCCGCTTTAGTGGCGGTAAGTCCTGCTTTTTTCATTAGAGGGATCGTAAAGGTGCCCACTGTCACGACATTTGCGGTCGAGCTGCCGCTTACCATGCCGGTTAGTCCGCTGGCGATTACGCTAGCCTTGGCAGGTCCTCCGCGGAAGCGACCTAAAATCGCAAACGCTACGTTTATAAAATACTGCCCCGCTCCGGCTCGCTCCAAAAGCGCGCCGAATAGCACGAACAGATAGATGAAGCTGGTACTGACCCCTATCGGCACGCCAAATACGCCCTCTGTAGTTAAAAACATATGCCCTGCAAGCAGTTCAAAGCTTGCGCCGCGGTGCGCGATGATATCTGGCATATAGGGGCCGAAGTAACAATACAGAAGAAAGGTAAAAGCGATAATGCCAAGCGCTGGTCCCATCATACGACGACCTGCTTCAAAGAGTATGAAAATTCCGATAAAGGCTACTACGATATCTCTGGTTAGATAATTTCCCGGGCGCTGCGCTAGCCCGTTAAATTCTATCGCAGGATACAAGATCGCGGCGACTCCGACGATTAATAAAATATAATCGTAAAACGGGATATAAAAATGCGCCTTAGAGCGCGGGCGAAAGGGAAAAAGCGAAAAAATTATAAAAATCGCGAACGCCAAGTGGATCGAGCGCGCGATATTTGTATTTAACGTAAAATATGCGATGTAAAGCTGAAAGACCGACCACGCGAAGCAGACCAGCGTCACGAGCCAGAAGAGCTTTTTAGAGGTAAATTCTCTACTTTTTACCTCTAAAACCTGCTCGTCGTTTTGTGTAGATTTCTCCATCAACTAGCCTATTTCAGCAGCCCAGCTTCTTTATACACCGCCTCTGCTGCAGGATGAAGTGGCGCACTAAGCCCCTCTAAAAGAGATTCTTTGCTTACCAAATTTAGCGCAGGGTGTAGCTTTTTATACTCGTCGAAATTATCAAGTATAGCCTTAACTACCGCCCTAACCGCCTCGTCGCTTTGGCTAGCGTCGGTTACGAGTACGGCCTTTACGCCGATAGTCTGCGTATCGTGATCTACGCCGTCATACATTTTCGCAGGGATCACGCCTTTGGCAAAATATGGATATTTTTCTAGAATTTTTTTGATATGCTCATCGTCGATGCCGACTAAGTCGATAGGAAGCGAAGTCGCCGCATCGGTGATATTTGCGGTTGGATGTCCTACGACGTAGAAGTATCCGTCAATCTTCTTATCTTTTAGCGCCATCGGGCATTCTTGCGCGGTTAAGACGCCGTGTTGGGCGAGCTTTTTGAGATCAAAGTCGTAGTTTTCAAAAACTATAGTGCTGGTTAGCTCGTTGCCGCTGCCCGGGTTTCCGATATTGATCTTTTTGCCCGCAGCGTCGCCGTAAGCTTTGATGCCGCTCTCTTTAGAGACGACGAAAGCCAAAAGCTCCGGATAGATCGAAATTACGGAGCGTAAATTTTTATCCGCCGCGCCTTGAAATTTGCCCGTACCGTTGTATTTATCATAGACGACGTCGCTTTGAACGAAGCCGAAATTTAGCTCTTTTTTAAGCACGTTATTGACGTTATACGTCGAGCCGCCCGTCGATTGCACGGAGCACTTCATATTTTTATCCATATTTACCAAGCGGCAAATCGCGCCTCCTACTGGATAATAGGTGCCGGTCATACCGCCGGTGCCGATATTGATGAACTCCTTAGCGCCCGAAACGCTAGCTAGTAAGGCCAAACCGGCCAAAGCAACAGAAAATTTTTTCATCTTTGCTCCTTTTTGAGTTAAAAGTTTGAAAGTATTGCTAAATTTCTATAAAATTCTAATAAAAACAGATCGAATTTCGCGCAAATTTACGATTTTACACATTGCGGCGCAGGTGATTTAATATCAAGTAGCTCGGTGATCTGCTCTGATATGCGGAATTTTACCGCAATAAAATTCTAAGCTTGAAATCCAAACGCCCGTGGATAAAATTTAACGCTATAAATTTAAAGCCTTAATAACTCACGCTGCTAAGATACAGCCCGTTCGGCGGGAAGGGGATTCTGCTAAGCGCTCGCGAGAAGCTAATCTTGTGCCCGCTCTGCACGGATTTTAGGGCGTTTGCGACCATCAGCCGCACCTGCGCTCGCAAAAATCCGTTGGCTTTAAAATTTATCAAGGTCAAATTTCTAAAAGAGTAGGCACGCGCGACGTAGAGCTCGCGTACGGGACTTTTTATATCGCTGCCGCTTTTCATAAACTCGCTAAAATCGTGCTCGCCGATAAAATTTGCAAGCGCAGCATTGAGCGCGGCAAGATCTACGCGCGGATAAAACACGCAAAAATCGCTAAGAAAGGGGCTGGGACGTCCGTGGTTTAAAACGTAGCGATAGCAGCGTGCCACGGCATCGTAACGCGGATGAAAATCGCGCGGCACCGGGTTGATGTGACGTACAAAAATATAGGGCGCGCAGTGGCGGTTTATGAGCTCTTTTAGGCGCGGCAGCTCCCAGTGCACGGCGCATTCTACGCAGCTTACCTGGCGCAGCGCATGCACTCCTTTATCGGTGCGCGAGCTGCTGATGAGTGGCGCAAAGATCCCTACTCGCCCTAAAGCCGCGCGCAGCACGTCCTCGACGCCGCGCCCGTGAGGCTGAGACTGCGAGCCGCTAAATTTCGAGCCGTCATAGGAATAGACGAGCTTGAGCTTTACGCGCTCGGAGTTTGCGCTCGCTGCAAAGGTACACGCATCTGCGGGAGTATTTGGCAGGGTGCTTATTTTGCCGATGTGCGCAAGCTCGCTCGCTGCGAAGTCGCTTGCAGGCGCGCTTTCAATAATATTTTTGAGTTCGGACGCGCTTGCAAGGGTGTTTGCGGGGGCATCTGCTATGCGGGCGGCATTTGCTTTGCGAGAGTTTGCGGTACGGGCGGATGCGGGACGGGTAGTGTAAAATTTTGCAACGGGCGAGATATGGATTTTTAAAGCGTCGTCACTTGCCACATTAGCTTTTGCAGCGTTTGCTGCGCAAATATCCAAAGCGGCGGTATCGGCGGAATTTTTACGGGCGGAATTTAAATTTGCCGCGCACGTAGTCTTTTTAGCGGAAACGGCGTCCAAATTCCGCCTGACACTTTCTTGCTTTAAACCGCAATCGGGCACAGTATAGGTAGCCGTATCGCTCGCCGAGCTTGCGAGAGCGGAATTTTTAAAATTTGAAAACCCGTCGTTTAAGATCAAAACCTGCTCGCCGTTTTGCGTTTCGCGTTTTAAATTTACGCTACGCAAAATTTTAGACGCGCTAGGCTTACTTGTCGAAATTTTATCCGCAAAATTTCGAGCGGACGAGCTTTTGTTTAAAATTTCGCCGCCGCAAAATTTGTAGTCTTTTTCAGTACCTCGGGGCAATTTTGATCCTGTAGTAAAGCAGCGATGCGATAAGCGTAACGCCGAATGTCACGGGAAGTGCGATGCTCGGGTATTTGGAGAGTAGCATGATCATCGCGAAGTAGCTAAAAAGCACGCCGAAGATCCCCGCGTAAACGAAGCCCTTTTCGTAGCGATAGGTCACGATGCCGAGGCTTAGCGCAAACAGAAAGCTCGCCAGCGGAAAGAGCGAGACGAGGGTGTAGATGCTAAATTCTTTCCTGCGCTTTTCGCTGTCGCTCATATCGCTCCAGTATCCGATCACGCCGCCTCCGCCGCGGATATTGCGGTCGCTTTGCGTGCGCAGGGTTAGGCTTTCAAACTCGCTTACGTGCCACTGCTCGCCGCCCATCGTGTAAATTTTGCCGTCGTGTAGCATCGCAGAAAAGCTCGCGTTTTCGTTTTTAAACTCGCCGCTGCGCGCTACAATCATCCGCTCATGATCCTGCGAGCCACCTGGATTATACAGCACTATATCCTTATACAGCGTGCTTGTGCCGTTGTTTTCCTGCGAGTCGATAAAAACGAGCCAGTCGGAAAATTTCTGCCCGAATTCGTTGGATTTGATATTTAGCGTCGCGCTGATCTTTTTGTAATCGATGAAATTGTCCTTTAAATTTTCGGCTATCGGCATCATAAAAAGCGAGACGAAAAGCAGTGCCAAGGAGCACAGCGCAGCGCTTATGCCAAAAAACAGCGCGATCTTGCGCGTGGCGTAGCCGATGGTGAAGATGACGATGGTTTCGTTCTCTTTAGAGAGCCTAAAAAGCGAGATGCTAAGCGCTACGAAAAACGCGATCGGCACCGTAAATATGAGGATGCGCGGCAGCATGAAAAGATAGAGCTTGACTAGCTCTGAAAAATTTATCTCGATAAACGACGTAATGCGCGCGATCTGAAGGAAAAAGACGATCGACATTATGATAAAAAGCGTGCTAAAAAGCGACGCGAACGAGCTTACGAAATTGCTAAATAAATAGCGCTGCACCCTATCCATAAATGACGTCCAAGAGCCTTAAAATTTGATCTTTGAATATAAAGGTAAGAAGCAGCCCCATCGATAAAAACGGCACGAACGGCAGCTCATAGCCCTTTTTGTGCGCGATGAGATACGCAGGCAGCGTCAAAATCGCGCCGATGTAGATCGAGATGCCGCCCAGCTTCCAGCCCAAAATCGCCCCCATAACGCCCGCGATAAAAATATCCGCGCTTCCCATCGCTTCGCGCTTTAGCACGAAAGTGACGATGAGGCGCAACACGAAAAATATCGCCGCGTATCCCGCCGCCGCGCCCACGCCGCTAAGATCAAAATCATACATCAGCGTATAAGCAAGCGAAAGCGCCGTAACTACGTAAAGAAGGCTCTCGGGCACGGCTTTATACTCAAAATCGATAGCCGAAAGCGCCATAAGCAGGATGAAGCAAAGCCCGAGCACTGCGGCTTTTGCAAGATTAGGCTCGCCGAAATACGCCGCAAGCGCAAGCGCGCCGCCTAAAAGCTCGACGATCGGGTAGCGAATAGAAATTTTGGTTTTGCAAAAGGCGCATTTGCCGCCCAAAAAGAGCCACGAAAGCAGAGGAATGTTGTGGTAAAATTTTAAAGCGTGAGAGCACTTTGGGCAGTGCGATGCGGGGAAATTTACGCTCTGTCCGCGCGGCAGGCGATAGATCAGGACGTTGCAAAACGAGCCTACGCAGGTGCCGAATACCGCAAAAATCACGCCGTAAACGATATTTAAATCCATCTTTTTCCTTTGAAGCTTTTAACTTTTTAAAATTTAATCAAACGCTCTATGGTAGCGAGAAATTTCTTAGTTTTCATTGATTTTTTGCCTCTCGTAAGGAAAAAATTTTACGAAAATCGCCGCCGCGCCCACGCAAAATAAAATGGCTATGAGCCCTGCGATTAGCGGTTCGCCCCATGCCCCATATAATCCGCCGAAAATCAAAAATCCTGCCACTAATATCACGGCGTCCAAAAGATCGAAGTTCAAAGTATCTACGATCCATAAAAACATAATATATGCGCCTATCCCACTGCCTGCGGATGTTAAAATCCCCATTTTATCGGGGATGAGGGCAAACGCTAGCATAAAAAACAGCAGCAGGCAAATGTAGACCGCCAGTATAAATTTCTTTGGTTTTTTATACACGCTGCCGCATCTTGGGCATCTTAGAG
>CAUSBF010000039.1:0-11413 GCA_963529595.1 uncultured Campylobacter sp. | reverse complement strand
CTTTGGCAAAATAATATCCCCTTTTATCGCGCCGTCCGCGCCCAGCCTAGTCAAAAAATCGACCGAGCCGTTTTCTTTGTAGCCGCCGCATTTATAGACGAAATTTTCGCCCTCAAAGCTCGCAAACGCTAGCGCGCCCGTGTATCCGCCGCCGATGTAGATGTGCAGATTCGCCTCGCCCGCTTTGGCGTCTGCGTTTTGCAGGACGTAGCCTTTCTTTAGGCTCTCCCACTCCTTTTTCACGCAGGCTTTTTGCGCTTCGCCCGCGTTTGCAAACTCCTTTTGCGTCTGCCTAGTTTTGCCGTTTTTGATGCTCTCGCTGATTAAAATTTTGTCCTGCACGCGCAAATTTAGGCGATCGCCGCCGCTTAAGTTTATTAAATTTTTCATTTTCGCTCCTGCGGATTAGTTTTAAAGATTATCGCAAAGCGGCACTTAAAAGCCGCTAAATATCGATAATACCGAGGTGCGAGAGCAAAATTTTAACTCCGATTAGGATCAAAATCGCGCCGCCTAAAACGAGCGCCTTTGAGTGCAGATATTCGCCCGTGAGCTTGCCTGCGTAGTACGCCGCGACGCACAGCGCGAAGCAGACGAGCCCGATTACGCAACAGGCGTAGAGGATGTCTGTCTCGCCAAACGCAAAGGTCACGCCCACGGCCATCGCGTCGATGCTGGTTGCGATCGCGCCCAGCACTAGCTCCTTTGTGCTTAGGCGAAGATCTGGCTCGTCCTGCTCGCGGCGGGATTCTACGATCATCTTAACGCCTAAAAACGATAAAATTCCAAACGCGACGAAGTGATCGATCTGCGCGATAAATTTTACGAAATTTATCCCCAAAGCGTAGCCCGCAAGCGGCATTATAAACTGAGCCGCCGCGTAGAAAAACGCGACGCGCGCGATCTGCGCAAATTTGGAATTCGGATATTTTGCGCCGTTTGAGATACTAAGCGCGACGCTGTCCATCGCAAGCGCGAAAGCGATGAGTAAAAGCTCCATATTTAGCCCTTTTGGTATTATAAAAGCGTTGATTATACATTAAAATTTTCGAAATAAAATAATCAATCTTTAATTAGGGAAAAACTTTGCTTAAAAAATTAATCTTTTGTTTATTGCCGCTATTTGCGACTGCTAGCTGGGAAGAGGTCGCCGTAAAGGGGCTGGACGTGATGCTTAGTGCGGGCGCGGGCGATAGCGAAAATTTTAAAAACTCACTAAGCACTTTGATAGAGCGTGCCGCAAATGAATACGAACGCACTGGCGTGCAGGATTACGAGCTCGATCTGCCTAGCTACATTACCGAGCGCGCGGGCAAAAAAAGCATCGCCGTGCAGAATATGCAAAGGCTGGCGAGTAAGAAGCTAAGTCTTGCCGTAGAGCCGATCAAAAAGCTCGTACTTGCTAAAATAAAAGATATGTCCGAAGCCGATACTAAGGCGGTAATGAGCGGCGAGGTGCTATTCAGCCACTATCTGCGCACCAACGCCTTTGATGAAATTTACGAAATCATTCGCCCTTTGGCACGCGAACTAGGAGCCGACGCGAGCTTTGCTAAAAGCTTTAAAAGTGCCGTTGGACGCGAGCCTGGAGACGATTTTAGTAGCGAATTTAGCAGCGCCTTTATCAACGAAAGCTTCGATTTTTTAAGCAAAAACGAAAGGGAGTTTCGCAAAAACTCGGGCGCGATTTTAAACGCCATAAAGACGATCAGATAGGCGCGACCGCACTAAAATCTCGGCGAAATTTTACTTCAAATTATGAAAAATTCTATCTCGGAGCTCGCGGAAAATTTTAATTCAAAATCCGCTTTAAATTTTATCTCAAATCAGACGTGCAAGCGTGCGAAAGACACAGCGCCTGGCGGTGTGATAAATTTCGCTCCAGCTTCCCGCTTCAAAAGAAATTTTAAATTTAAAGATGCGACTGCCGAGTTAAATTTTATCAGCGTGCGAAATTTAAAATTTTATCCCACTTCGGCTGGTTTCGCCGCACGCAATCGTGCCTCGGTCGGTTTTGCCGTGCACAGTCTCGTAGCGCCCTATTCCGCTCCGCGCGTCAGAAATATCGAAAAAAAAGTTGCTTTAAATTTTGCGGCTCTTGTGCTAAATTTGAAGTCCGCGCAAATTCTAAGCTGCGCCGAAAACAAAGCTTTAAATTCCGCAAAAGTCTCCGCAATAAATCCTTGCGAAAATTCCGCAAAAAATTTCAAACGAAATTTTATGGGAAATTCCACTCATAGCGGCGCAAATAGCGCGAGTTTGCTAAGCCGTGTAAGCGTCGTAGACAAGCCAAATTTAAGTCCCGCAAAAAGCCTTGATGCAGCTCATACGCGACGCTTAAAGAAAAATTTTACCGAGCTCATTGCAAAGGGCCACGGCTCCGCTCATGCACCGCAGGGCTTTAACTATGGTTCCGCGCTAAGCCCCGGCGCTTCGCAAAATTCTAATACTACACAGAATTCTAACTCCGCAAAAAATTTAAATTCTACGCAAAATTCCGATTCCACGCAGAGTTTCGGGCAAAATTCTAGTTCCGCGCAAAGCCGCGCGCAAAACCCCGTTCCGCCTAGCAGGCTGTGGGATCTGGGGCTGCTTTTCGTAGCGATCGTTTGGGGCTGCACTTTCGTGCCTGTTCAGCGCGCGCTGCATAGCGGCGACGTTTTTAGCTTTTTGTTTTGGCGCTTTTTGGCGGCGAGCATTTTTACCTACCTCGCCTGCCTGCGCTTCGGCGTCAAATTCGACCGCGGCACGATAGGGCGGGGTGTGTTTTGCGGGCTGATGCTATTTTGCGATTTTTCCTGCCAGACCATAGCGCTTGATTATGCGCTATCATCGACGGTGGCGTTTATTTTGGGGCTAAACGTCGTCATCGTGCCCTTTTTAATGCTTGCGTTTTTCGGTAAAAAGGTCGGTGCGAGCGCCTTTGGCGGCGCGATCGTGGCGCTTTTGGGGCTGTATTTTTTAAGCGGGGCAAGCGGCGCGGTGGGATTTGGCATAGGTGAGCGGCTGACGTTAATCTCGGCGTTTGCTTACGCGCTTCACATCGTCTTTACCGGCGTTTGCGCGCGCAAAAGCAATCTCTACGGCTTTGTGATCGTGCAGTTTATCTGCGTCTGCGTCTGTGCGCTGATCGCCGCAGTTTTCGTCCCGCACGCGGAATTTGAAGGCGAGATAAAGGTACTTGGAAATTTGATCTTTTCGCCGAACTTCGATTTTGTTTTCGCGCTGGTTTTGACCTCGATCTTTGCCACCGTCGCGGCGTTTGTGATCCAAACGATGGCGCAAAACCGCGGCGTAAGCGAGATAAAAACGGTGCTGATTTTCGCGCTGGAGCCCGTAAGCGCGGGCGTGATGGGGTATGCCTTCGGCGAGAAGCTAAGCGCGCTTCAAATTTTGGGTGCGGCGCTGATACTCGCAGGCATCCTGCTTAGCGAGCTGGGCGGGCTTTTAGGCGCGAAGTTTGCTAAAGATCGAGCTTGCGAAAAAGCAGACCGAGGCGACTAGGATTATCGAAGCGCCGCTGGTTAGATTGAGCTTAAAGCTCAAAATAAGCCCCGCCGCGCAGAAAAGCGCCGATAGCGCGCAGCTTATCGCCATCATCGAGCCTAAGTTTTTTGAAATTTTTTCGGCGATGAAGGGCGGGATCGTCATAAGCGAGATCACCAAGATTAGTCCTACGATCTGAATCGACGCGACCACCGCGAGGCTCGCCATCACTACGAGGACGTAGTAAAAGACGCTTGTATTCACTCCGCGCAGCAGGGCGAATTCCTTATCGAAGCTGATCGCTAAAAACTGCCTGTAAAAGCACGCCGTAAGCGCCGCAAATGCCGCGCCGCAAATGCCGATGAAGATTAAATTTTCGTGATTTATAGCTAAGATCGAGCCGAATAAAAAGCTCATCAGATCGGATTTGTACCCGGGCGTAAGATCGGCGAAGATTATCCCAAGCGCCATTCCAAACGCCCATATCGCGCCGACTACGGCGTCGAAGCGCTCGGTGTTTCGCAGCGTGACGTAGGCGATTAGCAGCCCCAAAAACAGCGCAAATACGCTAGCTCCGAGCACGGGCGAGATGCCTAAAAATAGCGCGATGCCGATGCCGCCGTATGCGCCGTGCGCGATGCCGCCTGCGATGAAACTCATGCGATTTATCACGACTAAAGAGCCCACGACGCCGCAGACTATACTGACCAAAAGCCCGCCGAATAGGGCATTTCGCATGAAGTCGTAGGAGAGAATTTCAGCCATTTTCGCCCTCCTTGCAGCAGCATTCGTTAAGCGCGAGATCGACGGCGCAGAAGTGCCCGTGCTCGCGTCGCAGGTGATCTAAAAATTCCGCTCTGCCTCCAGGATCGATCTCGTGAGTGTGCGCCGAGCCGTTTGCGACGTAAAGCGCGCGGTTTGCATAGTTTAGCGCAAGCTGCACGTCGTGGCTGATTAAAATTATACCGCAGCCGCCCTCGTTTAGGGATTTTAAAAGCTCGTAAATTTGAACCTGCCCCATCGTGTCGATGCTCGCTAACGGCTCATCGAGAAGTAAAATTTTAGCCTTCGCGCACAGCGCCCGCGCGATGTAAACGCGCTGTCTCTGGCCGCCGCTAAGCTCGCTGATACGGCAGTCTGCAAGGTCTTGCATGCCTACGCGCCCCAGGGCTTGCATGGCTTGCTCGCGCTCGGATTTGGAGTAGAAGCCAAAAATTTTCTTATCTATCAGCCCCATTAAAACGACTTCGAGCACGCTTATGGGAAAGCTTTTGTTTATCGCGATGAATTGCGGCACGTAGCCCATTTGCGCTCTGGCAAGCGCGGGCGATCTGCCTAAAATTTCGATCGTGCCCGAGCTTGGTCGCAGCAGCCCCAAAAGCAGCTTCAAAAGGGTGCTTTTGCCGCCGCCGTTGGGCCCGAAAATCGCCAAAAAATCGCGCAACTCGTAGCTTAAGTTTATATCTTTTAAAATTTCGCGTTTTTCGTAAGCAAAGTTTAAATTTCTTATCGTCACGTCCGCCATGAACGCCCTTTCGCCTAGATTTTGAAAGCATTTATTATAGCCCAAATTCGGAAAAATTGCCAAATTTTGCTATTATTACAAAAAATTTAAAGGCGAGCGGTGGAGAAAATCGGCGAAAAATCACATAAAA
The DNA here is from genome assembly GCA_963529595.1 of uncultured Campylobacter sp. Lineage (GTDB taxonomy): Bacteria > Campylobacterota > Campylobacteria > Campylobacterales > Campylobacteraceae > Campylobacter_B. Next base: position 6,272 of record CAUSBF010000039.1, on the reverse strand, counting down.
ATAGCTGGGATAAAAAGTCCGAAAGTTACGCTAAATTTAGCGGCGAGTTAGGGGATTTCGGTAATCGGGTGTTTGAGATACTGCGCGGCTGGGGCGTGAGCTTTGCTGGCAAAAGCGTGCTCGACGTGGGCGCCGGCACGGGGGTTTACTCGCTGTATCTTGCGTCTCTGGGCGCAAAGGTCACGGCAATCGATAGCTCGGAGGGGATGTTGCGCGAGCTAAGGCGCAGCGCCCAGGAGTTTGGCATCGCTTTGCAAAACGTATTAAATTTAAGCTTTGCTGAGTTTTGCGAGCGGTTGAGCCGCGATGGCTTTGCGGACGGGGCGGGCGAAAATTTTAAAATTTATCCGCGCTCGCAAAGCGAAATTTCAAACTCGCAAGCTCAAGAAGCGCAGGCTTTAAATTTAAAAGACGCTGCGAGCAAAACCCGCGAGAGCGAAAATTTTAAAATTCCCGTATTTTTTGACATTGCGTTTCTTACGATGAGTCCTGCGCTAAAAAGCACGGAGGATTTTGAAGCGTTTTTGGCTTTGGGCGAGCGCAAAATTTATCTAAACTGGGCGAGCGAGCGCAATTCATCAATGCTAGCGCCGCTATTTGAGCGCTTCGGCACAGGAGCTAAAAGACTTGCTACCGCCGCCGAAAAGTTTGAGGCGCTGCTCGGGGCGCGCGACATCAAGTTTAAAAGCGAAATTTTAACCGAGAGGCGCGAGCAAAAACGCAGTCTGCAAGAAGCGGTGCAAAACGCCGCGTGGCACCTACATATGGACGGCGCGAAGGCTAGCGAGCGCGAGATCGAGGAGATTTTGAAAAAGCGGGCTAAAGGCGGGATGATAAGCGATGATATCGAAGCGAGTTTTAAGCTGTTTTATATTTAGCCTGGCGCCGCTTTTGGGGCTTTGCGGCAATCTTTTTACGCCGCTTGAGATGCCTAAATACGACCCGCAAAAGGCGCGGCTGGGCGCAAAAATTTTTACCGTTGTAAGTTTTTGCGGCAAAGGCCGCTCCGGCGAGAGCTGCCACAACTTCTATCTAAACGACTCAGGCGCTTCAGTGCGCGATGGACGCGTGCCTACGCTCATAAATTCTTATTATTTTGATCGCTACTTGGGCGATTATAATTTCGCGGGCTTTGAAGCGCGGATCGCAGCGTCGGTTTTTGGCGAGAATGAACTGGACGCGAGTGAAGATAGAATTTTAGAGCTTATTAGGAAGAATTTAGCCTACAAGCAGGCTTTTGAAAGTGCTTACGGCGAGGCGAATACGGCGAACTTCATTGATGCGTTGAAGGAATTTTTAAAATCCAAAACGGCGATAAATTCCAAATTTGACCGATTTTTGCGCGGCGAGGTTAAGCTAAATGATGCCGAATATAACGGATATGTGCTTTTTGTGCGGCTATGCTCGGCATGTCACAACGGCGTTAGCCTAGGCACCGGCAGCTTTACTAAAATTCGCCCAAGCGCGGAAGAGGAGGATGTGCCTAGGCATAGGCTCACTTCCGATGGATTTGAGCTGCGCCGCGTGCCTAGCTTGCGCAATATCACGCAAACTGCGCCTTACGTAAACGGGCAGACGGATTTGCGTCTTGCGGTGCGGCAGATCGCAAAGGATCTGTTAAAATACGATCTTAGCGATGAGGAGCTTGATGCTTTGATGAGCTTTTTAGCTACACTTAAGGGCGAGATGACGGAGGCGCAGGATGAAAGATAAGATAATGTGGACTTTGATGGTGGGGATTATGATATTAGGTATAATCATCGCCGGGAATTATTTCTCGTCACTAAGAGATGTAGCGAGATTTAGCACGATTTCGCGCGAGCTAGCTTTGATCGATAATGCCGACAACCGCTTAAATATATTATTTGATGCAAAGATCGCAAGAAGGGACTTTTCGATTGCAAATGCCGATATGCGCGGCATCTATCAGGTGCTGCAAGCTTTACAAAAAGACAAAATCATCGATAAAATCGGACTTAGCAGCGATGTGCGCGCGATCGGAAGCGCTTTTAGCGATAAAATTTCACTTTTGGACGAGCTTGGGGCTTTAAATTCGCAGAATTTAATCCTTTTTCAAAGTCTGCAGCAAAAATTTTTATCCAGTGGCGCAAATGCGCAAAGAGCAAATCTCTACTCTCAAATTTTAGGGCTTAATTATAAAAATCGCTCCGAGATCTCTGCTTTAAAAAGTGCGCTAGAAAACGCAGATGCGTCAAGCCCCGACGAAGCTGCGTTTATAGGAATCGCACGGCAAATTTTAAGGAATTTCGAGCGGCAAAATATCATCGTAAGCGATAATCTCTCGTTGCTCAACGAGCGCTTCGCAAGCCTGCGCGAGCGATTTTCTTACGCTAGTGAGGAATTCTACGGCTCGTTTATGCAAATGACCATGCTTTACACGGCGGTGTTTTTGTCATTTTTACTGCTTACTTACATCATAAATTCCGATGCTTTGCGTAGTAAACGCGCCCTCGCGCCCTATCGCGCGCTATGCGAGGAGGCAGGCGAAGCGATAGTTTTAGCAGATCAAAACTTTAAAATTTTATACGCTAATAAAAGCGCGCTTAGCTTAAGCGGCTACGAACAAAGCGAGCTGGAAGGAAGCGATCTTGGAGTTTTGATGCCCAAAGATAAGGGGACCGAACTTCCTGCGATGGTAAATAAAAGCGCCAAAGATACGCGCCTGCTTCGTAAAAACGGCGAACTAGCCGATGTGAGCCTAAGGCTAGCAAATATCGCGGCTGCGTCCAAGCCGCCGCTATATGCGCTTTACGCTCATGACATCGGCGAGCGCGAGATTATGAAGCTAGCTCTTGCGAGCGCGAAGGAGAGCTTAAACAATCAAGTCTATATCGATCATCTTACGGGCCAGGGCAACGAAGCAGCGCTATATGAGCTAATAAACGCCGAAAAAACGGGCGTAGCGATCTACATAACTATCGTAAATTTTGCAAATTTACGGCTTTTTTACAAGGCGGAGACGACGAATGAAATTCTGCGCTCCTTTGCGCGCACGCTTGCAATGTGTATCGAATCGCACGAGATCAAAGCTAGTATCTTTCGCATCCAATCGGATGAGTTTTGCCTATTTTACGAGGGGCTAAATGTCGCGCGCGATGTGGAGATCATAAATAAATATTTCACCGATAAGGTCTTTAATCTACATACCACCGAGGGCTTTGCCTCCGCGCCTTTAAATATCACGATGGGTGTAAGCGAGCGTGCAGATGTAGCGGGCGGCGCAAATAGGGTCTTTCAGGCGGTTATGGCGATGTATGAGGCGCAGAGCAAAAACGAGCACGTGGGCTTTTACTCGCGTCCAAATGCGATTGAGGAAAAATATCTGCAAAATCAGATTATGATCAACACCATTCAAAACGCGATCAAGAAAAATCAAGTCTTTGTGCTTGTTCAGCCCATATTTGATATCACCCACCGCGATCCTAGCGGCAACACATACGGCACCGAGGGTGGTGATTATGTCCCGTTAGTATATGAAATTCTAATCCGCCTAATCGATCGTTCGGGCAAGACGCGCTGCCCGGGTGAGTTTATCGACATCGCAAAGCAAACCTCGCTCTACATCCCGCTAACTCAGGTCGTAATAAACGAAGCCTTTCGCTTGCTAGACCGCTTCGCAGGGACTTGCTTTAGCATAAATCTTTCATATTTTGACATCGCAAACGAAGGTATCAAGGAACTTTTAGAGCGCAAGCTCGCATCCAGCCCAAATGCTTCAAATCTATTCATTGAAATTTTAGAAAGCGAGGAATTCGACGATTACGAGAGCCTACGCAGCTTCATCGCCGTAGCCAAAAACTATGGCTGCAAGGTCGCGATAGACGATTTTGGCAGCGGATACTCCAACTACTATAGAATTTTAACGCTCGATGTGGATTACATAAAGATCGACGGAGCGCTCATCAAAAATATCGCAAACGACAAAAACTCGCGCGCTATCGTCGAAACTATCGCTAACTTCGCGCGCAAGCAGGGCTACGAGCTCATCGCCGAATACGTAGAAAACCACGAAATTTCAATCATCTTAGAAGAGATGGGGATTAAATATATGCAAGGCTACTTCTACAGCAAGCCGATGGAGCCTTCGAGGATAAAATTCTAATCCCATCTCGCCGCGACTTTATAGCCCGCCTCTTTAAATTTATGGCCCAAAGATCGCCTTCGTAAGGCGATAAATTCTGATTTAGCAAGCTGCTGCTTTAATACGGAATTTATCTTGACAAATACTACGCGGTTTTATCGCGAACTTATGGCGCGCCTTATAGCTAGGATTGGCTTGGCAAATGAAGTGAGAGCTAAATTTAAAATTTGATAGCAGATTTATGGATGAAATTTTACGAAGTTCAAAATTTTAAAATTCCAAGCCGTAAAATTTTAAAATTTAAAATGCGCTAGCTGCAAATTTAGGGCTAAATTTTAAAATTTCGTAGCGATAAATTTTAAATTCCGCGCCTTAAATCCGCCTGCAAATTTTAAAATTTTATGACGTGAATTTCGATCTATTCGTTTTATAACATTTCGCGCGAGCTTTACAAAATAAAATTTTAGTGCGCCTCGCTCTAAATAACGATAGAGCTTTCAAATGCAGGCGGAATTTTTAAGTGCAAACTTCCCGCTTCAGCAAAAATGGGTTTAAGCTTTAGGCTTTAGCGCATTAGCTCAAGCAAATTCGCTCTAAGCCTTCATACTCCCCGTATCCTTGAATCTTTGATGCCACGACAGCGCCTCGCTTAAGATGTGTGGAGTATGCCCCGCACAGGGCTGCGCACATGCCCGCTCGAAATAATCTCTCAGCGCGTCTTGGTAAGTGGGATGCGCGATGCTTATCATCGCGCGAGCACGCTCACGAGGGCATTTGCCGCGCAGATCGGCGATGCCGTATTCAGTGATGATGACTTGAGTGTCGTGCTCGGTATGATCAACGTGACTCACGAACGGCACGATAGCGCTGATCGCGCCGCCTTTAGCTAGCGACGGGCTAAGAAATAGCGACAAATATCCGTTGCGAGCGAAGTCACCGCTACCGCCGATGCCATTTTTCATCTGCGAGCCCATGACGTTAGTGGAGTTTACATTGCCGTAGATGTCTGCCTCTAGCATGCCATTCATCGATACGACGCCAAGCCTTCTGATGAGTGCTGGCGAGTTGGAGACATCTTGTGAACGCAGTATGATGTGCTTGCGGTAGAAATCGATGTTTTTTTGAAATTCCTCGACGCCTGCGGGGCTAAGCGATAGCGCTGTGGCACTTGCAGTGCCTACGACGCCTCTTTTGATAAGATCTAGCATGCCGTCTTGAATCACCTCGGAGTAGCACTGCAACTCTTGGTAGCCAGCATTTTGTAGTGAGCTAAGCACGGCGTTAGCGACGTTGCCGATGCCCGATTGTAGCGGCAGTAGCTTCTTTGCGGGAAGTCTGCCACAAGCTTCCTCGTTTTTTAGAAATTTTACGACGTTTCGCCCAATCGCGCTTGAAATTTCATCTACGGCGGTGAAATTATTGACGCGATCATGCGTCCTAGCCTCTATGACAGCGACTACTTTGGCAGGATCTACATGCATGTAAGGGCTGCCTACGCGATCGCCTACGTGCTTGATCGGCAGATCCTCAGCATGCGGAGGTAGGCGCAGATCCGTAACGTCGTGAATGCCCTCAAGCTCAAGCGGCTGATAGTAATTCACTTCTAAAATAACGCGATCGGCGATATCGAGCCAGGCTTGGTTATTGCCTAGCGACGTGGACGGCACGAGCACGCCGCTTTCTTTAATCGCCACTACTTCGATCACAGCAAAGTTTAGATGTGGAAAAAAGCCCGCCTTAAGCTGCGCGGCAAGGCTTGATAGATGCACGTCCGTGTATCGCACGGCGCCGCTATTTATCGCACGGCGCATATCGGCATCCGTAAAAAACGGCGCGCGAAAGCTCACGGCACCTGCTTTTGCCAAAACTCCGTCTAAAAGCGGATCGGTCGATGCGCCCGTAAAAATTTCGATTTGATAGGGCTCGCCTTTTTCGTGCAGCGCTGTCGCTCGTTGCGCCAGAGCTTGCGGCAGAGCTAGCGCGCAGCCCGCCCCAACAAAGCCGCTAAAGCCCACCGATGCGCCATTTGGGATCAGTTCGCAAGCTTTCTCGGCGCTCATAATTTTTGATTTTAGATATTTGTTTTGCACGCGTGAGTTCATTTTCTGTCCTAGCCGTGATTTGGGCGAAATTATAATATTTTTGCGCTAAATTTCAAAATCTAAAATTT
>CAUSBF010000038.1:0-11504 GCA_963529595.1 uncultured Campylobacter sp. | reverse complement strand
GGCATCTTTTTAAGCTCGCTAAAGAAGGAATTTAGCTCATATTCGCCCAGCAGCACGATCCGCGCGCCGTTGTCTTTGGCGACCTTCATATAGTAATCGATCCGATTTTCGCTCATCGAAAGCGTCGGTAGCTGCAAAACGCATACGTTTATCATCGTCGCCTCCTAAGCCTGCTCGGGTGCGTTTATTTCGGCAACCTCGAGTTTGGCGTTTTCTAAAATTTCCTTCGCCTCTTTTAGCAGCGCCACACCCTGCTTATACAGCTTCACGCTCTCTTCTAGGCTTAGATCCTTGTCGTTTAGGCTTTTTAAAAGCGCGTTAATCTTTTCCATTTTTTCCTCAAAACTCATCCAAAATCCTTTTTATGATGTAATCAAATTTTTCTATCTCGACCAAAAACGCGTCGTGTCCGTAGTCGCTGTCGATCTGCGCGTAGCTCGCGCGATCCTTTTTGCCCAGATCGCTCATCGCATCGTAAATTTCTTTCATTAGCTCCGGCGGAAAGAGCATGTCGCCTTTGAAAGAGATGAGGTGCAGGCGCGATCTGATCTGTGCGCAGGCATTTTTGAGATTGCCGTAGTGGCGCGTGCAATCAAAGATATTCATCATCTTGGTGATGTAGAGATAGCACAGCGGATCAAACCTGCGCGCGAAATTCTCGCCGTTATATTCAAGGTAGCGATCCACCTGAAAGCGCCCGTTAATCTCATAAAGACCGTCGGTTTCGACGTAGTTGCGCCCAAATTTATCATGCATCGAGTTTGGGCTTAAAAAACTTATATGCCCCGCCATGCGCCCCACCGCCATGCCGTCAAGCCCGCGCTCGGCGATCAGATTTTTATCGTAGTTGCCGTTTTTAAAGCTCGGATCGCGCAAGATGGCCTCGGTCGCGATCTTATTAAACGCGATCGCCCAAGGCTGCGTGGCGTAGGTGCTTGCGAGTACGAAAATTTCATCCGCGAATTCCGGATATTCGATCGCATAGCACAGCGCCTGCATGCCGCCCAAGCTGCCGCCGATAACGGCGCGGGCGCGGGCGATGCCGAGGCGCTTTAAAAGCATCATCTGCGCGCGCACGACGTCTGAAACGACCACTACCGGAAAGCGCAAGCGGTACTCGCGGCCGCTGCTTTCATCGACGTCGAGCGGGCATGTTGAGCCGAAAGGCGAAGCCAGGATGTTTATGCAGATGACGAAAAATTTCGTCGTATCGATCGCCTTATGATCGCCGATGAGCCCGTCCCACCAGCCGGGTTTAACGTCGCCCTCGTAAAGTCCCGCGGCGTGCGCGGAGCCGGTTAAGGCGTGGCAGATTACGATAACGTTGGATTTGTCCTGGTTTAGCTCGCCGTATGTTTCGTAGGCGAGCTTGAAGTTGGAAAAGACGCGGCCGCTCTCCAGATAAAGTGGCTCGTCGAAATTTTGAATTTTGTTTTGAAGGATCACTGATTTACTCGGTAATTCGGCGCTTCCTGCGTGATGATGACGTCGTGGACGTGGCTTTCTTTAATACCTGAGCTCGTGATCTCGACGAATTCCGCCTTTTGCTGAAAGGTTGCGATATCCTTGCTGCCGCAGTATCCCATCGAGCTTCGCAAGCCGCCTAGCAGCTGAAAGATCACGTCTTTTAGCATGCCCGCGTAAGGCACGCGCCCCTCGACGCCCTCGGGCACGAGCTTTTCTTTTGCGGTGCCGTCTTGAAAGTAGCGATCCGAGCTTCCCTTCTGCATCGCCGCCAAAGAGCCCATGCCGCGGTAGGTTTTGTACTGGCGACCCTGAAACGTAATGAGCTCGCCCGGGGTTTCGTAGCAGCCTGCGAGCAGGCTTCCCATCATCACCGAGCTTGCGCCCGCGGCTAGGGCTTTGGCGATGTCGCCCGAGTATTTGATGCCGCCGTCTGCGATGATCGGAATTCCAAATTTAGCCGCCTCGATCGCGCAATCGTTGATCGCGGTGAATTGCGGCACGCCCACGCCAGCTACGATGCGCGTAGTGCAGATCGAGCCCGGGCCGATGCCTACTTTAATCGCGTCCGCTCCTGCGTTTGCGATATCCTTTATGCTGGCGGGGTTTGCGACGTTTCCGACTACTACGTCCACGTCAAAATTTCGCTTCAGCTCCTTAAGCGTGTCGATAATGCCTTTGGAGTGTCCGTGCGCAGAGTCCATCACAAGCGCATCGACGCCCGCCTTGACGAGAGCTTCGGCTCTTTGCAGATGGCCTACGCTGATCGCCGCGGCGACGCGAAGGCGTCCGAATTTGTCTTTATTAGCGCTTGGATATTCGATTCGTTTTTTAAGGTCTTTAATCGTAATAAGCCCCTCTAAATGACCGTTTGCGTCGATTATCGGAAGCTTTTCTACCTTATTGTTTCTAAAAATTTTCTCCGCATCATCAAGCGTGCAGCCCTTTGGAGCGGTAATTAGCGGAGCTTTGGTCATCTTCTCGCCTACTAGCGCGGCGGTATCGGTTTCAAAGCGCAGATCGCGATTGGTCAAAATCCCAATCAGCACGCCGTTGTCGTCGATAACGGGAATGCCGCTAATATGGTACTCGCTCATCAGATCGAGCGCGTCTTTGATCGTGGCGTCCGCCTTGATCGAGATAGGGTCGATAATGACGCCGCTTTCGCTCTTTTTTACGCGGCGAACCATCTTGGCTTGGGAGTCCTCGTCCATATTTTTATGGATCACGCCGATGCCGCCGAGGCGCGCCATCATTATTGCGGTGCGATACTCAGTGACCGTATCCATCGCAGCACTCACGAGAGGGGTATTTAGCGTGATATTTTTCGTAAAACTCGTGCTGATATCGACCTCTTTGGGTAAAATTTCAGAGTATTGCGGTACCAACAAAACATCCTCGAAGGTCAGAGCCTTTTTGACGATCTTCATACTTATCCTTTCACGATTTTTTCTAAACTCAAGCCGCCGTCCAGCACCGTTTGTTCGTCGTAGGCGCGTCCGATGAGCTGCGCGCTGATATTAAGAGCCTCTTTGTTTTTCGCTACCGGCACGGAGATCGCGGGAAGCCCCGCTAAATTTACGCCGATCGTGTAGATGTCGCTAAGATACGCGCGAAGCGGATCGCTAAGCTCGCCGAATTTATACGCTACGCCCGGCGCGATCGGCATAAAGATCAAATCGGCGTCTTTTAAAATTTCCTCATATTCGCTTTTGATGAATGCCCTTGCTTTCTGCGCTTTGATGTAATACGCGTCGTAGTAACCGCTGCTTAGCACGAAGGTTCCTAGAAGCATACGGCGCTTGACCTCGTCGCCGAAGCCCTCGCCGCGGGTGTTGGCGTAGAGCTCTTTTAAATTTAGAGCCTTTGCGCGGTTTCCGTAGCGCACGCCGTCGTAGCGGCTCAAATTTGCGCTAGCCTCGGCGGTTGCGATGATGTAGTAGGTCGCGATGTCGTATTTTGAGCTGCAAAGATCGCGGTAAACGATCTCATGCCCGAATGATTTTAGCTTTTCTATAGCCGAATTTAGAGCCTCTTTGACCTGCTGCGAGGCCTCGTCGATATAATTTTTTATAACGGCGATCTTAAGCTTGCGATCTCCGTTTAACTTATCCGCGGTGCTTTCGTAAGCGCCCGCGTAGCTAGTGCTGTCCATCTCGTCGCGACCTGCGATGATGTCGTATAAGATCGCCGCGTCCTCGACGCTGCGCGTGATCGGTCCTATCTGATCGAGGCTGCTAGAATACGCCGCAAGCCCGTAGCGACTGACCCTGCCGTAGCTCGGCTTAAAGCCTACGCAGCCGCAAAATGCCGCCGGCTGGCGGATAGAGCCGCCCGTATCGCTTCCGAGTGCGGCTACGGCGATATTTGCGGCTACGGCAGCCGCGCTTCCGCCGCTACTGCCGCCGGGTACGCGCGAGTGATCGGTCGGATTGAGAGTTTTGCCGTAGAATGAGCTCTCAGTCGTGCTTCCCATCGCAAACTCATCCATATTCGTTCGTCCAAACGGCGCCAAACCGCGCTCGCGTAGCTTTTTGATCACCGTTGCGTCGTATGGCGCGACGTAGCCTTGCAGAATTTTACTCGCCGAGGTGACGCTCCAATCTTTTACCTGAATGTTATCTTTGATCGCGATCGGCACGCCCTCGCCGCTGACGTTTAGAGCCTCGCCCGTGAGCTGCTCGACGTAGGCGCCGAGCTCTTTGGTTTTTAAAATTTTATCCTTTAGCTCCGCTCTAAGCGCCGAAATTTCATCCGCGCTCAGCTTTAGAGCCTCTTTCAAACTTATCATCTGCCATCCTTAAATTTATTCACGAAATAGATCCCTACGCCCGTCGCTACGCAGATCAGCGCGATCGTAAAAAATACGAAGCCGAGACTTATGGGGCTAGCGAGCATGCATGACCTTCGCGCAGCGCGGGCAGAGCCCATCGGGCTGCTTTGCGTTAAATTTCCAGCATCTAGGGCATTTGTGTTTAGAGGATTTTACGAGGCGGAAAATTTCGTCGTTTATCTTAAACTCCGCCAGAGCCTCTTCGCTTTGCAGAGTGTCCACGTCGCTTACCATGAACCAATCCGCCACGCCTAGGATGTCGTTTGATAAAATTTCGTTCGAGCTCGTCTGCAAAACCAGCTCAAGCGTCGATTTGATGATCTTGTCCTTTTTAAGTGCATCGATAAGCTCGAAAAATTTCTCCCTCGATTTGATTAAAATTTCGTCAAATTCTAGAAAATCGTCAAATTCTATCGGCTTATATGTCAGATCGAAAACGTCTTCTTTGCCCTCTTTGATGATACGCGGCGCAAATTCCATCACTTCGTCGATCGTGTAGGTTAGCGTAGGCGCGATCAGAGGCAGTAGCGCTCGCGTAATCAGAGCGATCGCGCTTTGCGCGCTTCTGCGGCGCGGCTCGTCGGGTGCGTCGCAGTAGAGCCTATCTTTGCAGATATCAAGATAAATTCCGCTCAGATCGGCGCTTAAGAAATTTAGCAAAGCGTTGAAGCCTTTTGAAAAATCGTAGTTTCTAAATGCCGCTTCCGCGCTCGCAAAGGCGTTTGCCGCGCGCGTTAGGATCCAGCGGTCAAGCCGCGTAAAATTACTCGTCTCGATCTCATTTAAATCACTGGTGCTTGCGAGCAGAAATCTTATAGTATTTCGGATCTTGCGGTACTGCTCGCTTACCTGCTTAAGGATATTGTCGCTGATCTTTAGATCGGTCGAATAATCGCTCATCGCGACCCAAAGGCGTAAAATTTCCACGCCGTGGCTCTTTGCGACCTCTTGCGGATAGACGACGTTTCCGACTGATTTACTCATCTTTTGGCCCTTCTCATCGACGGTAAATCCGTGCGTGAGTATGCTTTTGTACGGCGCGCATTCGTTGATTGCGCAGCTTAGAAGCAGTGAGCTTTGAAACCAGCCGCGGTGTTGGTCGCTGCCCTCAAGATACATATCCGCGGGGAATTTGCCTGCATCGTAGGCGCCGCTTTGTAGCACCGCTTTCCACGTCGAGCCGCTATCGAACCAAACGTCTAAGATATCCATCACCTTTTCTAAATTTTCAGGCTTATAGCCGCTATCCTGAGGCAAAAGCTCCGAAATTTCCATCTGCCACCAAGCATCCGCGCCTTTGGCTTTAAAAATTTCATAGATATTATTTAAAATTTTTTCATCAAAGATCGGCTCTTTGGTGCTTTTATCGCGGAAAAACGCTATCGGCACGCCCCAGTCCCTCTGGCGCGAAATACACCAATCGGGGCGGTTTTCTATCATCGAGGTAAGGCGGTTTACGCCGCTTTGCGGATAAAATTTAACCCCTCCGATCTGCTCTAGCGCCACCTGGCGCAGCGTCTTGCCGCTAGGCATTGGCTCGTCCATCGCGATAAACCACTGCTTCGTTGCGCGGTAGATCACCGGTTTGTGCGTGCGCCAGCAGTGCGGATAGGAGTGGACGAATTTGCCGGACTTGATAAGCGCGGGACCTAGAAGCTCTAAAATTTTCTCGTTTGCTTTGAAAATATGCATCCCCACGAACTCGTCTACGACGTCTGCGCGGAAGAGTTTTTTTGTTTTAAGTGTCTCGTCGAAACAGCCGCCCTCATCCACGGGCATAATCACCTCGATGCCGTATTTAAGCCCTACGAAATAATCATCCTCGCCGTGTCCCGGAGCCGTATGCACGAGTCCGGTGCCGCCGTCCATTAAAACGTGCTCGCCGAGGATAAATTTCGAAGCCCTATCGTTTAGCGGATTGATAGCGTTTAGGCCTTCAAGCTCGGTAGCCTTAAATTCTTTTACGATCTTGCCCTTGGTGATGCCCAAGCTTACGAGGCTTTCGACCAAAGGTTTTGCAAGGATTAAATTTTCGCTCGTTAGCGCGTAAATTTCATTTGGGTTTAAAGATATCGCGCCGTTTGCGGGCAGCGTCCAAGGCGTGGTCGTCCAGATGACCGCTTTAGCGCCTTTCGCGCCGATTTTAGCGTTCGCTTCACTGCTTAGATCGAACGCCACGAAGATCGAGTAATCCTCTTTGTCTTTGTACTCGACCTCGGCTTCTGCGAGCGCGCTTTTTGCCGCCCAGCTCCAAAACACGGGCTTAGAGCGCTCGATTAGAATTCCTTTTTTCGCGATTTGGCAGAGCGCTTTGTAAATTTCAGCCTCAAACTCAAATTTTAGCGTCAGATACGGATCGTCCCAGTCGCCCAAAATCCCCATATCTTTAAATTCATTGCGCTGCACGTCGATGAACTCTTTGGCGTGCTGTCTGCAAAGCTCGCGTATTTGGACTTTTGAAAGTGATTTTTTCTTATCGCCTAGTTTGATCTCTACTTGCTGCTCGATCGGCAGACCGTGGCAGTCCCAGCCCGGCACGTAGCGGATATCCTCGCCGAAGAAATAATGGGTTTTGGTGATGATGTCTTTTAAAATTTTATTCAGAGCGTGGCCGATGTGGAGGTGTCCGTTAGCGTACGGCGGGCCGTCGTGGATATTGAAGCTGACGCTTGCGCCCTTGCGCTTAGCTTTCATCTTTTCGTAAATTTTACGCTCGTCGTACCATGCCCTAAACCGCGCAGGTTCGTTTTGCGGCAGCGCGCCTCGCATCGCAAAGTCCGTCGTAGGAAGAAAGAGAGTATCTTTGTAGTCCATATTTGTACCTTTTCGTGTCTTAAAAAATTTGTGAAGTTTATCCAAAACGCCATTAAAAAGCTCTGAAAGAGCAGTCTGCGTTTATGCTATAATGTGCGAAAATTTAATGAGGGTCTTTATGAAAAATATTATCCTTGTAATCGGCGAGGAGATCCGCTACGACGCGGCTTTGATGAGCTATATTTCTCGTAGCTACGAGCAGGTTTTCGGGCGGATGGACGATCTGAAATTCTTAAGCGAAAACGATAAGGTTTTGCCCTTTGCGCTTGAAAAGATGATCGATTCGTACGATTTTATCACGATCTTTGCGGCAAACTCCGCCTACGCGGTCGTCGGTAAAATTTTATCGACACTCTCTTTCGATTCACTCGAGCTGAAAAACGGAGAAACCCTAGCTCCCTCGACGGCGCGCACGGTGGCGAAAAATAGCTTCCTGCTAAACGTCAGAGACTGCTCGGTAAACGTGATCAAAGCGCTTTGCTTGCAGAGCTTGCCGCCGATCCTTCAAGACGCGCCGAGCGCGGGCGAGAGCTTTTATCTTTTTGATTGCGAATACGAAAGCGTAAAGCAGCGCCTAGAAAGCCTTGCGATCAGTTATAAAATTTCGCTTACGATCAGTAGGCCCTGCTCCTTTTTGCTACTCGTGCGCGCCAGTGCGATGAAATTCGGAGCGCTGGACGCGTTTTTGCAAAGCGTCGGCAAGTATTATGAGAGCTGCTACATCGAAGGCGGCGATTTTATGGGCTTTGTAGTGGATAGACTGCGCGAAATAGGCGCTAAGATCACTTTCGCCGAAAGCTGCACCGCAGGGCTAATCGCCGCAAAATTCGGCGCGGTTGCGGGCGTGAGCGACGTTTTTGACGGCTCGCTCGTAAGCTACGCCAACGAGATAAAAAATCTCTGGCTCAACGTAGGCGAAGATACGCTCGCGCGCTACGGCGCGGTAAGCGCGCAGACCGTGGGCGAGATGCTGGAGGGCGCGCTGCAAAGCAGCGGAGCGAGCTTCGCTCTTGCGGTAAGCGGTATCGCAGGCCCCGGCGGCGGAAGCGCGCAAAAGCCCGTAGGGACGGTCTTTATCGGCGCGAAGGAGCAGGGCGGCAAACAGATCGTCGGGGAATTTCATCTAAAAGGCGATCGAAACTACATCCGCGAACAAAGCGCCGATATCGCTATCTGCTTGCTTTTAAAGCTTAGAAGCGATCTGTTTTTCGGGCGGCTTCCAAGCGCGATTGCAAGGGATGAAATTTAAAGGAGCGGATTTTGAAAAGACGAATTTTGAAAGGATGCAGATGCGATTTAACGCAGAATTTTATCCGAGCGAGCGGCGAGCGAGGCTTTAGACGGCCGCGAAATTTTGTTTTAGCCGGCGGTGCGCGAAATTTTACTTCGACATACGGCTGGCAGAATTTTACTCGGGCTAGCGACAGGCAAAATTTTATCTCAGCGCAGGGCGGACTAAATTTTATCTCAGCGGGTCGCGCTAGAAATTTTAGTTTTATAAATGATTTTAGCTTTTTGAACGCGGTGCGAAATTTTACTTTGGCGCTAGCCGCGATATGTATTTTAAGCGGCTGCGACGGCGGATCGGACGCGCAAGATCGCGAGCAAAGCGCACGCTCGGAGCAGAATTTTAGCGCGAGTAATCAAGGACAAAATTTTAATAAAAGCGCGGATGGCTCAGGGCAAAGTTTGGCTCAAAGCTCCACGCAAAATTCCACGCAAAGCTCCGTGCAAAATTCCATATCGCAGGGCTTTGAGCGCAAGCAGAACTCCGATCTAAACTCTACGATAGACGAACTTGCAAACGATGCTAAAGTTTTGGGCGAGGCCCTGCAAAATTTACAGAAAAAGGCGCCCGAAGCGTTGAACGATTTCGCCGCTCGCAACGCGGACAGGACCAAGGATCTGCTAAAGCAGGGCGAGGCGGCGGCACGCGAGGCGGGCAAAAATCTTGATCAGATGGGGCGGAGCCTGCAAGGAATTATAAAAGATGCGAACGAGAGCTTAGGCAAGGTCTTGGAGGGCTTTGGCGTGCAGCCTAGACAGGAGCCGCGCGGCGGGCGCTCGCAGGAGCGCGATGATAATTCTGGGCTTGAAGAGGCGACCGATAGGCAAAGTTTTAGAATTTAAGCGACGCTAAATTTTGCTCAAATTTTTTGTTGCAACTACCACTCACAGGAAAGCGGCAAGTCTTCGCAGGAGCGTAACGAGCCTGCACGAAAGCGTGACGGACACTCATAAGAGCGCGAGGATCGCTTGGAGTCTGATGACGGGAGCGACGGATAAAGCTTTAGAATTTAAGCGCGGATAAATTTTGCTTAAATTTATTTGTTGTGGAGAATGCTCGCAGAGAAACGATGCTAAATTTATTAAATTTGCTCGGCGCGGCGGCTTCGTTAAAATTTTACTCGCGCGAGCCTCCGCAATGGCGCGATGAACACTTACAAAAAAAGTAGCAAATCTCCGCAAAACGCAACGAGTGCCCCGAAGGCGAGCATTTCTAAAATAAAGTGCGAGTAACGGATGAAAGTTTAGAATTTAAAACTTGCACTCTTTGAGGCTGCTATCAAAGATAAGCGGGCATCGGTCGGTAAAGCTTTAAAATTTAAGGTCGCTTGCGATAAAACAGGAAAATTTTACAAAATAGAGCTATAATGCGCCCCGCAATTTCAAATTTAAAGGATAGAAATGAAAACTCTCATTATTTTAGCTCACCCAAATATTGCAAACTCGCTTGTAAACCGCCACTGGAGGGATGCTGTGCTAGCCCATCCTGATAAGTTCGAGCTTCACGATCTTTACGCGCTTTATGCGGATTTTAAAATCGATGTGGAAAAGGAGCAAAAACTGCTCGAAAGCCACGATAAAATCGTGCTTCAGTTTCCGTTTCGTTTTTCAAACTGCACACCGCTTCTTAAGCAGTGGTTTGAGGATGTTTTTACGCGTGGCTGGGCTTATGGCGGAGAGAGCGGCGGCAAGCTTAAAGGCAAAAAATTCGCGCTTGCGATCTCACTTGGCGCGACTGAGGCAAACTACTCTAAAAACGGCATCGTGGGCTTTAGCGTAGATGAGGTGCTAGCGCCATTTAAAGCTACGTTTAATTTCGTCGGCGCAACGACTATGCCTAATTTCGTCTCATACGGCTTTACTTACGATAAAAGCGAGCAAGCCGTAGAAAATAGTGCGAAAAATTATATAAAGTATTTAAATAAGCTTTAAATTCTTCGTTTTTCTAGCCGCCAGCTGCGCGTAAAGCTTTAAAATTTTACGTAAGTGGCGCGGCTGATTTTTTAAAATTTTCGCTCAAGAAGCCTAAATTTAATCTCAAAATTTTTAAATTTTACCCCAAAATTCTGCTCGCGCTTCGTATACGAACTCAAATGAAATTTCAAGCAAAATTTCGCGTCTAAATTTGAGCACAGCTTTTAAATTTTAAAATTTTATCAGAGATTTTTTTATACAATTACGACTGAAATTCGGCCTAAAAAAGGAGAGGGAATGTATAAGCTAAAGCATCTTCTTAGCGCGCAGGATCTGAGCCGCGAGGACATCTACGACTTCATTGATCTGGCGCGCGAGTTTAAAGCGCTCAACCGCTCTGACGTCAAAAAATCCGACTCGCTTCGCGGCAAGACGGTCATCAACGCGTTTTTCGAAAACTCCACCCGCACCCGCACGAGCTTTGAGATCGCAGCCAAGCGCCTGGGCGCGGACAGCGTAAATTTCACGGCTGGAGATAGTAGCACGAAAAAGGGCGAGACGCTGATCGACACCATCAGAAATATGCAGGCGATGCGCACAGATATCTTCGTGCTGCGCCACAGCTGCTCGGGCGCGGCGAAATTCGTCGCAGCCAACTGCGACGCATCGATCGTAAATGCGGGCGACGGGCTGAACGAGCACCCGAGCCAGGCGCTGCTGGATCTTTTTACGATCAGCGAGCACAAGGGCAGGATCGAGAATTTAAACGTCGCGATCATCGGCGATATATTCCGCTCGCGCGTGGCCAGAAGCGACATCTGGGCGATGCGAAAGCTCGGCATAAACGTGCGGCTCTTCGGCCCTCCGATGATGCTGCGCGACTGCGACGCGTTCGGCTGCCCGATATGCAAAAGCGTAGAGGAGGCGATCGAGGGCGCCGACGTCATCATCATGCTAAGAATCCAGCTCGAGCGGCAAGACGGCGAGCCGAGCTTCCCGAGCGTGCGCGAGTACTCGAAATTTTTCGGACTTACCGCTAAGAGGATGCAAGCAGCGAAAGAGGGCGTCATGATAATGCATCCCGGCCCGATCAATCGCGGCGTGGAGATCAATTCCGACGTAGCCGACGATCTGCGCTATAGCTGCGTTTTGGATCAGGTAGAAAACGGCGAGGCGATGCGAATGGCGATAC
>CAUSBF010000037.1:0-11511 GCA_963529595.1 uncultured Campylobacter sp. | reverse complement strand
GAGAAACTTCGTGGTGAACTAATCCTCCTGCGACGCTTTAAGTGGCACGGGCTGCGCCTTAGTTTAATTCTAATGAAACGAACAAGCATAAAATTCCGTGTGTTGTAATTCAAGCCATATCAAAATTTAACATTAGCCACAAGGCCGACCCCTGGCACGCTCAAGGGGCGGACTGCATCTGCGTTAAATTTTATAATCGCGGCTCGCTTCTTTAAAATTTCTTTTGCGATTTTAAAATTTCGCGTCGCAAAAATCGTAAAATTTCAATTGCACTACAAATCGGCGCTGTATTTTGCTAAAATACCGATAAAATTTTAAAGGATGAAATTTGGAAAATTTTGCTTTTCTTCTAAATTTAGTGATATTTTGCATCTTGGTTTTTATGTTTTTTAAGATGCGCAAAAGCGGCGAGCAGGCTGGCAAGCCGCAGATCGCCACCGACATCACACGGCTTAAAAGCATCGGCGAACTGAGCGTTTTTAAAATTTACTCCAAAGAGATCGTCACGCGCAAGCAAAACGTAGGCAGCGGGCTGCTGGGCTCGCTCGTCTCGCCGCTGATGACGAAAAAGCAGATCGCCATCATCTTCGAGTTTGAGATCGAGTTCGTTTACGACCTGCTAAGCCCAGAGTTTGCGATACTGCCGCAGGGCGAGGATCGCTACGAGATCAAGATGCCGCCGTGCAAATACAAATATTCGATCAAAGATATGAAAATTTACGACGAGAAAAACGCCAAGCTGCTGCCGTTTCTGCTGCCTGATTCGCTAAATGGGCTGTTCGGCGCGAGCTTTGATGAAAGCGATAAAAACCATCTCATCGACGATGCTAAGGACGAAGTCAAGCAGCTCTCGCTAAAAATCATCAACGATCTTGGCGGCAAGATCCACAAATCCGCAACCGACACGCTGGAAGCGATCGCCAAGAGCTTCGGCGCGAAGGAGGTCGGATTTATCTTCCAGGACAAGGCGCTTCAAACGATCGACATAAACTCAAACGAGATCGCAATCGATAAATCGCTAAAATCGCAGATCGAGAAGTAGATGGAGCTTTTTAAGGCGCTTTTTAAAATTTACTTCGCCCTCATGCTCGCGTTTATGGATGCTTGCGCAAGGGCTTGGCAGCGATTTTATGAGCCGATCAGGCTGCGCAAAGAGAAAAAGCGCCTGCGCGCGAAGGGCTATTTTACCGAGGATGCGACGTGGGCGGAGTTTTTCGCGGATTTTAAATTTTGCAAATGCTTTATCATAAAAAAAATCCTCTATCCGAACTTCTACGCGATCAAAAACTCCTCCAAATGGGAGGCGGGCTCAAAGCGAGCTAGTTTTTCGGTGGGCTCGTTTGCATACGACGAGATCGCGTGGGTGTGGGTGCCGCGAGCCTTTGACGGCGGGCGAAAAAACGATCTGGAAAAGCTAAAAAATCTACTGCAAAAAATCTCCGCGCTACGCTACGAGCAGAGCGATACGGGGATTAAAATTTTCGGCTACGAGTGCGGCGAAGGGGCCTTATAATCGTATGACGTGAAATTTATTAAATTTATCAAGAGTCGCGTCGATGCGGTTTGTAGTTTGTGCTGCGCAGATAATCAAGCGGGCGGATTTTGGAGGCTGCGTCTTTGCCAAAACAGCGCAAGCAATGCGAAATTTTATCTTTGCAAATGCCCGGCGCGGTCTAAATTTAAACTCCGCGCAGTATAAACGCGGGCAAATTTTATCTCTGCGTCTGGCTCCATAGACCCTTTGCTTCGGCGGGGTTTTTTATATTAAGCCACGCAAGAAGCAGTACTACGGACGCTAATGGATTTAAGATTAAATTTAGTAGTTCCATGCAATTTATGACGCCCATCGTTATAGCGGCGGGGGCCGGTATTTTAAACATCATGCTGTAGATGATGTCTGCGGCGACATCAACGATTAGCAGCGCGGCGTATACGGCAAAAAGCTTGCATCCGGTAGTGGCGTACAACTTAAAATTTATAATTATCCAAGCGACCGTAACTGCAAATATCAAATACGGCACGTATATTTGCAGCCTACTGCAATCACATCTTCTGAGTATATAAATGGCTAAAAATATAGCAGCACCGCAAGCGCGATGCTGTAGGCGTATTTGAAGATTATAAAGACCTGCGGGCCCGTGATATTTTGTATATTTTTAAGCGCGTGGTAAAGGAATGTGAAGGCAAAAATCCACACTAAGATTTGAGAATCCAAGTACGCTATCTCGCCTTTTATAGAATACGCCGCGCTGCCGACCAGTAGGCAGAGTGCGCCGAGCGTGCCTTGCAGCTTCGCTCTTTGAAAATCTTCATTCATTTTATACCTTTAAATTTTAATGTGCGATTTGCTGCTTGCACTGCGCAGATGAACGGTGGGCGCTGCTTTGATTATCGCCGCGTGGGCTTTAAATTTAGCCGCTGCGAATACTTTAATTTAGCGCCGCCGCTCGCGTAATACGTTTTTAAAATGGGATTTCACGCAAATTCTGTTTAAAATGGATTTAACTTTTTAAATTTAAAAGCAGCGGAGCAGCTTAAAATTTATAACTATCCAAGTGCCATTACTATAAGCATTAAAAACGCTTATTTTCGATTTTTAAATTTGAGCTGTTTTTAGTAAATTTTGCTTACAAATTTTGTATAATTTTTAAAATTTTATCTCAAAAAAAGGAGCGAGTATGAGATTTATCGTTATATTGTTTTTGGTGGTCGGTGGCTGTTTTGGAGGCAATATAACCGACTTTCAAAGCTTGGAAAAATTTATCAAAGACGGGCAAGCGAAAGGATATTTTCCTAAAAAGATTTTAGTGACGCAAGGATTTGATACCACCGTATTAGAAGACGTGAATTTAAATTTTAGCAAAACCATATATTGGGACATAAATTCTCGCTGCAACCAAAATGCAGACGAAATCATTATAGCTGAAAGCGATACGAGGCACTCTATAGTTTGCCCCGGAAATAACAACGTCTATATTTTGACTGGCGGCAGAAGCGATGTGGAAGACCCATGGGGAAACGATATCTCCGTAATGGGCGAGAACGATGATAAAATTTCAAAAAGCTGGGGTACGAATATATTTATCTTCGGTAAAAGATGGGGGCATGATAAGATAGAAATTGGCGATTCTAGGATAAATCCGGCGTCAAACCCTGAATACAAAAACGAATTTCCTTACGAGTTTAGCCACTTTTTCATCTTTGATAGCGGGGTTAAAAAGGATGATTTGGTCTTGAGCTATAATAAGATAATAAATTTAAAAAAAAACGACTCTATAGAACTTACGGATTTAAATGGTATAAATTTGATTTTTAAAGACAAGCCGGGTAAATACTACGGTACAAATTCATTAAAGGAGATTTATGACGAAAGCTTTCCTGTCGCACCCAAAACCGAAGAGAGTTTGAGTGCGGATGAGATACAAACGCTGCTTTACAAAACGGCATATTCAGACAACGCCGAAGATGCTAAAAAATACTGCGAAATGGGCGGTGATCCGAATTTTAAAGGTCATGAAAATACTACTCCCATCGAAATGGCGGTAATGTTAGGTAGCGAGAATTCGCTTCGCGCGATGCTAGAGTGCGCGCAAAAAGGCTGACTGATAGCGCAATGATGATGAGCGTATTCGGAAGCCAACACGACGATGAGAAGAGTTTTAGGCTCGTAAAGCTTTTAGAAAAATACGGCGGAAATTTTAAAGCAAAGGATAGGGATGGCTGCTCCATGGTAAATTATGCGGCAAGTTCTCATAGTCTAGAAATCGTAAAATATCCAGTAGAAAGAAGCGCCGATCCAAAAGCTAGATGTTCTCATAACCAAAGCGTAACTCCATCGGATTGGGCAAGGAAAAACGAGGATAAAAGAGTATATGAGTATCTAAAAAGCCTAGAAGCCAAATAAGAGGTATGCTAAATGGCTTCTTATCACCTGCTTTAAATCAGCGCGATAAAATTATTGGCGTTTTTGATGCTGATAGCAAAGCACAGCAAGCTTTTATGATATCGATTTGGCTTATGGCTGCAACGACGGAACTTATTTATGTGCCATCTAGAATGGGCGGCATATCGGACTCTCTAGAGCACCAAGATTTACGGCTATACCAAAAAGCTTTAAGTTTTCGGCGAAAATTTTATTTTGCATTATTTTTGTTGAAATTATATAATTTAATCCAAAATTTATATACACTTCGCTATCATCTCATTTTCAATTTCGCGGCCCACTCGTCTAGTGGTTAGGACGCTGGCCTCTCACGCCGGTAACAGGAGTTCAAATCTCCTGTGGGTCACCATTTCATCACTTAAAATCAATTAAAATTTTCTATCATTCAGCTGCCTGCCCTTGAAATTTAAGACCTTATTTGATTTTGTAGTATTTTGGCTGAAATTTCATCATATTTTTACCGAGGCCAATTGATCTGAATGAAAGTCGCGCGAATTAAAATTTAGATCAAATTGTAAAATTCACGGCTAAATCCTACCGCTGCTTATATTTTCCAGATTGCGCAGCCGATTCCAGTTTTGTTCGTTTTGTAAATTTCTCATATTTTGCCGCTGCTGCATCTGCTCCAGTTGCTGCTGCGCTTGCTGCTGCATTAGGTTTCGCTGCTCGGAGATATATCGATCTTGCGCTCTTTGCTGGGCTTGTGCGCTATTATCCTTGAATGAATTAAGCGTATCTCGCGACACTGCCTGCTCTTGCGCCGCACGCGCGACTTCGGCATCAATCTTTTGCCGCTTCGCGCAGCGGTTTGACTGCTCCTTGCTTAGCGGGCTTGCGACGTCGCTTCTGCTCGCGTCCTCCAAGAATGAAGCCTCTTCGTCGTCCTGTGAGAGCAGTGAGCAACCGCCAAGCAAGACGACCAAAATAAGGGCAAGGAAAAATTTTAATTTCATAGCCGCCTCTTAAATTTTATCTTTAATTTCCGACCGTCGCTAGTCTGCGCCCTTTGCGAGGTCGAATCCACACTGCGCCACAAGCGCCTTATCGCTTGCGATGCTATCGCCGGTGGTGGTTAGGAAATTGCCCGTAAGCGCCGAGTTGATGCCGCATCCAAGCGCCGTGCGCACGTGCTCGCCCAAATTCCGCCTGCCGCCTGCGAAGCGCAGATACGCGCGCGGCAAGATGAAGCGGTAGATCGCGATCGATTTTAAAATTTCATCGTGCTCTAGCGGCGCGGCGTTTTGCAGCGGAGTGCCTTTAATCGGGGTCAGGATATTGATCGGCACGGAGCTAACGCCCAGCTCTCGCAGCTGCAGCGCCATATCGATGCGATCCTCCATATTTTCGCCCAGCCCAAAAATCCCGCCGCTACATACGTCAAGCCCTACGGCGCGACAATTTTCGATAGTTTGGATGCGGTCGTCGTAGCTGTGCGTCGTGCAGATCTGCGGATAAAATTTTCGCGAAGTCTCGAGATTGTGATGATAGGTCTGCACGCCGCTTGCTTTAAGCAGCGCCAGCGCGGGCTTTGAGGCGATCCCTAGCGAGGCGCACAGATGTAGCCGCGTTTCGCTTCGCAGCCTCTCATAGATCGCGCAGTATGCCTTCAGATCGGAGCTTTTTTGAGAAATTCCGCGCCCGCTGGCGACGAGCGAGAAGCGGTGCGTCTGCTCGGCTTCGTTCGCAAGCGCGGCGCTTAGCACCTGCTGTTCACCCAAAATTCCGTAAGTCTCGCAGCCCGTGTCAAAATGCGCCGACTGCGCGCAGTATTTGCAGTCCTCGCTACAGTGCCCAGATTTTACGTTTATGATCGTGCAGAGATTAAATTTATCGCCGCAAAACTCACGCCTGATCTCATCCGCCGCCGCAAAAAGCGCGCCCAAATCCTCGCACTGCGCCAGATCTAGCGCCTGCTGCTTTGCAATCTCGCAGCCGCCTATCACGCGATCTTTCAGCTCAGAAACATAAAATTTGTCTATCAATACTTAGCCTTTTTGAAAAAAAATGCGTAATTATACAACGCTAAATTTAAAGCAAAGCTCGCGCGTGAAATTTTGATGCGGGAATTTGCGCTAAAAATTTACGCGGAATTTTACGCCTTTGCTCGCCGATTTT
Organism: uncultured Campylobacter sp.; assembly: GCA_963529595.1. GTDB lineage: Bacteria > Campylobacterota > Campylobacteria > Campylobacterales > Campylobacteraceae > Campylobacter_B. Next base: position 5,453 of record CAUSBF010000037.1, on the reverse strand, counting down.
GCGCCGCGATTTTTGCGGACGGCTCGTCTGTGCACTTGTGCGGCGGCGCAAATTAAAATCGCTTAAAAGTTGCGGCGCGGTAAAATTTTACGCGTATGAAAAATACATAGCGAGCCGCTACCCATGGTATCTGCGCGCGATTTATCGTTTTGAAATTTTATTTTGGCTAAAATTGCGACTTTAAATTTAAAGGCAAAAAATGAAATACGACGTTATCGTTGTGGGCGGCGGGCACGCGGGTATCGAGGCAAGCTTAGCCGCCGCAAAAATGGGCGCAAAGACGCTGCTAATTACGATCTTGGCCGAACAGATCGGCGCTGCGAGCTGTAACCCTGCGATAGGCGGCCTTGCTAAGGGACATATGGTAAAGGAGATCGACGCGCTGGGCGGTCAGATGGGGCTTGCGGCGGATGCGTGCGGGCTGCAGTTTAGAATTTTAAACGAGAGCAAAGGCCCTGCGGTACGCGGTTCGCGCGCTCAGATCGATATGGACGAATACCGCATCTACATGCGAAATTTGCTGCTAAACACGCAGGGGCTGGACGTAAGTCAGGAGATCGCGAGCGAAATTTTAACCTGCGAGCGAGGCGGCGAGCCGCGCATTTGCGGCGTTAAGAGCCATCTTGGCAACGTTTATGAGACCGAGCATCTGATAATCACCGCCGGCACCTTTTTAAACGGGCTAATTCACGTAGGCGAGAACAAGCTGCAAGCGGGGCGCGTGGGCGAGCTGGCGAGCGTCGAGCTAGCCGAATCGCTGCGAAGTCTGGGGCTGCAAAGACGGGCACCTGCCCAAGGATCGATGCTAAGACGATCGATTTTAGCGTGCTTGAGCGCCAAGACGGCGACGCGGATCCGCGCGCTTTTAGCTTTCGCAGCAAAAATTTTGCGCCGAAACAGCTTGCTTGCTTCATCGCTTATACGAACGAGCGCACGCATGAGATCATCCGCGAAAATTTCGCCCGCGCACCGATGTTCACGGGGCAAATTTCAAGCACCGGTCCGCGCTACTGCCCGAGCATCGAGACTAAAATTTATGAATTTCCAAATCGCGACCGCCACCACGTCTTCGTCGAGCCGCAGACGCGCGAGGCTACGGAGTATTATGTAAATGGCCTCTCCACGAGCCTTCCTTACGACGTGCAGATTGCGTTTTTGCGCACGATCAGAGGCTTTGAAAATGCAAAAATCGTCCGCCCGGGCTATGCGATCGAGTACGATTTTATCGATCCTACCGAGCTTAAACATAGCCTTGAAACCAAAAAGATCCGCGGGCTGTTTTTAGCGGGGCAGATCAACGGCACCACCGGCTACGAGGAGGCCGCGGCGCAGGGGCTGATGGCGGGCATCAACGCCGCTTTGGATGCGTCGGATCGGGCGCCGTTAATTTTAAGGCGTGATGAGGCGTATATCGGCGTTTTGATCGATGATCTGGTTACCAAAGGCACAAACGAGCCTTACCGAATGTTTACTTCACGTGCGGAATTTCGCCTGCTGCTACGCGAGGGCAACGCCGTGCTGCGCCTAAGCGAATACGGCCGCGAGATCGGGCTTTTAGACGAGGCGAGCTACGAGCGGGCGCGCAAGTTTAAGCTTGATGTGCAAAGCGGAATGGAATTTTTACTAAAAACGCAGATTACCCCTTCGAAACAGACGCTTAGCCTTCTGCAAAGTATCGGCGCAGAGCCAATTTCACAAAGCTGTAGCTTGCAAAAAATCGTAGCCAAAAGCGGCTTTTCAAAGGCGGGCCTGCTTGCTTTGGCGCCGCATTTTGAGGGCTTTAGCGATGAGGTTTTGGATGAAATTTTAACGCAGTGCAAGTATCATTTCTACATCGCGATGCAGCGCGCCGAGGTCGAGAGGATGAAGGGGCTGCTCGGCGTCGCGATCCCGCCGCAGATCGATTTTAGCAAGATCGGAGGGCTTAGCAATGAGATCGTACAGAAGCTAAATCGCTTTGCGCCGCCGACGCTGTTTGCCGCGAGCGAGATCAGCGGCGTAACGCCCGCCGCGATCGATATTTTGCACATCTACATCAAACAAAATTTTGGTCTGAAATAAACTGTGCGTCTGGCGTGAGAAGGTAAAATTTAACGCACTTGCGGTAAATTTTGTTTTTGCGCGGAATTACGTTATGTAAGCGACAGCTCGTATGCTAGATAAGTGGCGCGTGATCAAAACGAAATTCCGTATAGCCTTGCGATGAAATCTATAGGCAAATTTTCGGCTAAATTCCGTGCGGACTTACAGCGAAATTTTACATAAACTCGCGATGAAATTTAACGCATGTTTACGGCGCAATCCCTCGCAGATTAGCGGCGAAATTTTACGCAATCCGGGTGAAATTTTATTCGCGAAATGAGAACGGATTTAAAATTTAACCGTTTTTTCAAGCGAATTTTGCCACAATTGCGCTCAAATTTCATTGGGGCGAAAGATGAAAAAATATACCAAACAAATCCTCGCGATGCTCGCGCTAAACGCTATCTACAGCGGCTCGGGGATCTTGATTTTAAGCTTTATCAATAAATATCTACTTGACGGCGCCGAAAGAGGCGGCAGGATCATCGCGCTATTTTTCGCGCTATTAGCGATATTTCTGCTGCTTTCGGTGCTAAGCCGCATCATGCTTTGCAAGATGGAAAACGACTTCGTATTCGATCTGCGCACCAAGATCATTAAGCAGATCATCGATACGAAGTTCGAGCGCATCGAGGCTGCGTCGAAGGCGAACCTGCTTGCGTCCCTTTCTAGCGATATTTCGCGCCTAACCGAGGGCTTTATGCGCATCTCCGAGCTGATCCAAGGCGCGATGATAGTGCTATTTTGCGGCATCTACGTGCTATACATCGCGCCTATGATGTTTGCGTTTTTGTTCGTCTGGATCGGCGCGCTGATGATTTTCAACCGTTTTTTGATGAAAAAGGTCATGCAAAATTACGATCTGTACCGCCAAAACGAGGACGTTTTGTATAAAAACTACGCCGCGGCGATCGAGGGGCACAAGGAGCTGTCGCTAAGCCTAGCCAAAGCAAAGAGCCTATATGAAAACGACTTTTTGCCCAATGCGCAAAATTTGCGCCAAAGCTCGCTGCGAGCCGAGGTTTACGGCGCGTTTGCGAGCAATTTTATGAACGTAATGATGCTAGGCGCGGTGGGATTTGTGCTTTATTTCGGGCTCAGCGGCGGCAAGGCAGAGCTCGCAAACGCCGTAACGATCGCGCTTACGGTGCTTTTTTTGCGCGCGCCTTTGATGATGCTCATATTCTCCCTTCCTAGCGTGCTGCGCGCCAAGATCGCCTACGCAAAGATCAATGAGCTGGGCCTAGATCCGTTCGTGCAGGGCTTCGAGCTTGCGCAAATGCAGCCGTGGCGCAGCTTGGAGCTTAAAGACGTGGGCTTTTCATATCCCGGCGGGAAATTCGGCATCAAGGGGGTAAGCTTGCAGCTAAATGCGGGCGAGACGGTGTTTTTAATCGGCGAAAACGGCAGCGGCAAATCGACGCTTTTTATGATCTTAGCGGGCCTTTATACGCCGCAAGCGGGCGAAATTTTGGTGGGCGGCGCGGCCCTTAAACCCTCTGATCTGCGCGCTTACAGCAATAATATAAGCGCCGTTTTCAGCGATTTTTATCTCTTCGACTACGCTACGGGCGATGCGGAGATCGCGCGCGAGTGGCTCGCGCTCACGCACCTGCAGGATAAGGTTGAGCTAAAGGGGGCTAAATTTAGCACCACGAGCCTATCTAGCGGGCAGCGCAAGCGTTTGGCGCTCGTAAGCGTGCTGATGGACGGGCGAAAATTTTTGATGCTCGATGAGTTTGCGGCCGATCTCGATCCGCAGTTTCGCGCGGAGTTTTACGAGCGGATTTTGCCCGGGCTGAAATCGCGCGGATACACGATCTTTGCGATCTCGCACGATGATAAATACTTCGGCGCCGCAGATAAAATTTATAAGATGCAAAGAGGCGAAATTTCGCGTATAAAGTAAAGCGACTAAATTTTAAAATTCTACGTAGAATTTCGCGATGGAATTTGGCGTCTAGATGAAATTTCGCCTTAGGATTTCGCTGCGAAATTCTACGATTGAAATTTAAGTGGCAAGGCGAAATTCGCTTAAAATTTTATAGCGCAAATTCCGCTTCAAGCCCCTATGCTAAAGTTTGCAGTAGATAGAATTTTGCCTCTTTGGCGCAAATTGCAAAAATTTAACCGAAATTTACTAAATTTTGATTATACTGCACCCACAATTTAAAAAGAAAGGATAGGAATGAAAAAAGTTCTTATTGCATGTGCTGCGGTTGCGGCGTTTAGTTCGAGTGTATTCGCCGCTGACGGCGCTACTTTATATAAAAAATGCGTGGCCTGTCATGGAGCTAATGCCGAGAAACCTTATCTTGGCGGCAAAGTACCTGCGCTAAACACCCTAAGCAAGGAAGATATCATCGCTAGCCTAAAAGGCTACAAAGACGGCAGCTTGGGCGAGGGCAAGGGAAAATTCGGAATGATGGGCGTTATGAAGGGGCAAGTCGCTTCACTTAACGACGAATCGATCGAAGCGCTAGCCGATTTCATCGTCTCTAAAAAATAATTTCAAACTTCATTCGGCGGGCTTCGCGCTCGCCGAGCTTCGCTTAACCTTAAATTTCAAAATTCTACGCTAATATCACGTAAAAATTCTAAAGGCTCATAATGTTTAACGGACTGATCAGAGAGATCGCGCAGGTTGCGAGCTTTAGCGGCGATTTGCTGCGACTGCGCGCGAGATACCGCCCCGCGCTCGGCGATAGCGTCGCGGTAAACGGCGCGTGCCTGAGCGTGACGCGGCTTTTTGCGGATGGATTTGCGGTGCAGCTTTCGAGCGAAACGGCGCGCGTCATCGTCGCACAAAACCTGCGCGGCTCTGTGCATATCGAGCCAGCGATGCGGATTGGAGATCGCATAGACGGGCATTTGATCCAAGGACATGTCGATGCCGTGGGCGAAATTTATAAAATTTCAAAGCTTGCAAGCGGCGTCGATTTTTTTATCCGTGCGCCGCTGCATATAGCGCCGCTGCTAGCGCCGAAAGGCTCAGTAGCGATCGACGGTGTGAGCTTAACGATCAACGAAGTGCTTGAAGGCGGAAATTTTATTCACAAAGACCGCAAAGGTTCGCTCGGCGCAAATTTTAGCGGCGCAGGTTCGCGCGGGCAAAATTCTAGTTCAAATTCCGTTCGAGATCTAAACTCCTTGGGCACAAATTTAAAAAGCGAAGCGCAAAGCTGCGCCATTCGCCTTACGATCATCCCGCTCACGCTCAAAGATACGCTCTTTGGATCCTACAAAATCGGGCGCCGCGTAAATATCGAAACCGATCTGCTCGCGCGATACGTCGCTGCCCAGCTACGTTTTGCCGGCGGACAGCCCGTCCGCGGTACGGACACGGCGCGCGATGAGAGCACTGCAAGCGG
>CAUSBF010000036.1:0-11867 GCA_963529595.1 uncultured Campylobacter sp. | reverse complement strand
CCGCGAAATTCTGAGGCGCAGGGCTTCGGGGTGTAGAATTTTCTACCGCGGAGCCCTGTATCGCAGAGCCTTGAGGCGAGATATCGTCGTAGGTTAAATTTAGCGACTCGGAATTTTTAGACGTCGTATTTTGCGGCGCTAAATTTTGCTCTGTGGAATTCGATGCGGAATTTTCGCTCGAAAAATTTCCCTGCGCGGGATTTTCAGCGAGATTTTCGCTCACAAAGCTTTGAGGTGCAGAATTTTGCTCGGAATTTTCAATTTTAGAATTCTGCTCTGCCGAATTTACAGCAAAATTTAAAGACGCGCTTTGCTTCTCGCTGCCGATCTTTTGCGAGAGCTGCGCGTCAAGAAGCTTTGCGAAGCTTTTTTTATCGAAAGGCTCGAAACAGCCCGCGACCGCTTCCTCATCCAGCACCCGCACCAGCGCCGCTACGTCTGGGATCGTCTCGCAATCAAATACGCAGATGTAATCCTTTTTCATTAAGCTCCTTCCTGCGGTTTTTACCGCTTTTTTCAAAAAACGGCTCTGAAATAATACTCTATCGCCATGCCGTTTTTATGTACGCGCCTAATCGATCTCCTCGCTCATCCAAGGTTTTCATTGCCGCTTCCAATCTTAAAATTTCACGCTGCCGTATTTTCGCGGCAAAAGGGGCGTGCGCGGAGGCGCGGCAAATTTCGCTACCGCTCGCTGCGGCGTAATTACCGTGCACGAAAGCGCGCCGACCGTTAAATTTATCCTTGGATCAAGCGCTTGATACCCGGCAAAATCTCGCCGGACGCCTCGCAAATCCTGCTTCGCAGCACGCTAAAATCGCCGCAGTAATCGCCCAGAAGCTGCAAAATATCGTCTCTGATAGCTTGCGAGCGCTCGCTCAGAAGGAGCTCCTGCAAAAGGGCGAAAATTTCGCTCTCATGCGCCAGCGTGCATCCGTAGTAGGGATCAAGGTAAAACCAGGGCACAACAAAAGCGAGGCTTTCTCGGCCTCATCATCACCTCGCAAAACGGCGGCGATGCCCTCTATGCCGCCCTCTGCTATGGCTTTGTGCCTAGCCTCGTAATAGACCGTGCGCGTCAAATTTTACTCTTTTTGTACGCCGCTTATTCGGCCTTGCCCGCATCCCACGCGAGGATTGTCTTACCTTCGGCGTCGGTCGCTACGTCGCCCATGCCCATGATGTTGTAGCCGCAGTCGACGTAGTGCACCTCGCCTGTCACGCCGCTAGCAAGGTCGCTGAGTAGATACATCGCGCTTTTGCCGACGTCTTGCGTCGTGACGTTGCGTTTAAGCGGGCTATTTACCTCGTTGTAGCGTAAAATCATCCTAAAATCGCCGATTCCGCTTGCGGCAAGCGTTTTGATCGGGCCAGCGCTGATAGCGTTTACGCGGATACCGCGCGCGCCAAGATCGTGAGCGAGATAGCGCACGGAGCTTTCAAGAGCCGCTTTTGCAACGCCCATGACGTTGTAGTGAGGAACAAATTTCGGCCCTCCGAGATAAGTTAGCGTGAGCACCGAGCCGCCCTCTTTTAGCACCGGCAGCACCGCGCGCGTGAGGCTTAGTAGCGAATACACGCTCGTGCCCATCGCGATATCAAAGGCTTCTTTGCTCGTGTTTACGAACTCGCCCTCTAGCGCTTCTTTGGGTGCGTAAGCTACCGCGTGCACGACGAAATCTATCTCGCCAAGGTCTGCTTTGATGCGATCCGCAAGACCGTCTAGGTGAGCAGGATTGTTTACGTCGAGCTCATAGACGAATTTGCTGCCAAACTCCTCCGCGATCGGCTCTACGCGTTTTTTCAGCGCGTCGTTTAGGTAGGTAAACGCCATCTGCGCACCCTGCTCGTGACAAGCTTCGGCGATGCCGTAAGCGATGGATTTGGCGTTAGCGACGCCGACGATGAGGCCTTTTTTGCCTTTTAAAATCATTATTTCTCCTTTCTATTTTGCTTGGCTTTTTCTACTTATTCTGCGTTAAAATTTAAAAAATAATGCTCACGAACCATATGTTCGCTCCGCTTATTTTTTAAATTTTGCCTTGACTAAGCGAAAAATCCTTCGCAATTTGACTTAAAAATTTGCAATTCAAATTTGAAACCAAATTTGATAGCGGCAGTATCGTGAGATGTATTTTAATTTTATGCAGAAATTTTAAATCAAGACTAGGCGCATAGCCTGTCGCGGACTTAAAATTTCAAACTCATTAAAAGACGCTCACGAGACGACGTGTATAAGCTCCAAAAACTTCGAGGCGTCCCAGCTTGCTGTGCCCACTAGCACCCCATCGCAACCTCTTATCGCGCAAATTTTTGCGATATTTTTCGCATTTACGCTGCCTCCGTAAAGTAGAGGTGCTGAGCTTTTGGTGCCTAAAAACTTCAGCATTCTTTCGATCTGCTCGCACTGCGCGCTTCTGCCCGTGCCGATCGCCCAGACGGGCTCGTAGGCTAGCACTAAATTTCGGTATTTCAGATCGATACCCTCAAGCTGTGCCGCTACAAACTCCTGGCTGCGGTTTTGCGCAAATGCCGCCTCGTCCTCGCCGACGCAAAAAACGATGCGCCAGCCCTGCGCTGCGGCAAAACTGAATTTATCTCTTATCAGCTCCGCGCTCTCGCCCAAAATGGCGCGCCGCTCGCTGTGACCGATAAGAACGGTTTTGACGTCAAATTCCGCCAGCATATCGCCGCCGATCTCGCCCGTAAAGCTGCCGTGCGCGGCAGGATAGAAATTTTGCGCGCCTTGAGTAAAATTTTTCGCCTTCGCGCAAAATGCGCTAGCGGGAGGAAAAACTAAAATTTCATCCTCGCGCGAAATTAGACCCGCCAAGCCTTCATCTAAAGCTTTAGCATACCGCTCAAAACTAGCGCGAGTATGGTTGCATTTAAGATTCGCCGCTAGTATCATCGCAGCTCCGTTTTAGCAGTAAGCACTCGCACGCCCGGCAGCTCCTTGCCCTCGATGAGTTCTAAGCTCGCGCCGCCTCCGGTAGAAATAAAAGTCATATCATCGGCGTTGCCCGCGCGTTCGACGACATCTGCAGTATCGCCGCCGCCCACTACGGTCGTGGCGTCGCTATCTGCGATCGCGTGCGATATATGCAGGCTGCCGCGAGCGAATTTATCGATCTCAAAAACCCCCATCGGTCCGTTCCACCAGATCGTTTGCGCATCGTCTAAGGCTTCTTTAAAAAGCGCTACGGTCGCAGGTCCGATATCTAGCCCCATCCAATCGCTTGGAATTTCTTGGACGGTAACCTTTTTTGTAACGGCATCTTGCGAGCATTGCGGAGCTGCGACGGCATCGACAGGGATATAAATTTTAACCCCAAGCTCGCGAGCATTGCGGAGAATATTTTTTGCTTCCTCGATTAGATCCTCTTCGAGCAAAGATTTGCCGATGTCATATCCGACGGCTTTTAAAAATGTAAACGCCATGCCGCCTCCGATGATGAGCTTATCGACTTTAGGAAGTAAATTTTTAAGCGCCTGAAGCTTGCCGCTTACTTTGCTGCCACCCGTTACGGCTACGAAAGGACGCGCAGGATCTTTAATAAGGTCTTTGGCGAATTTTATCTCTTTTAGCAATAAAAATCCCGCCGCCTTATGCGCCTCATCGTAGAATTTCGTAATCGCCTCTACCGAAGCATGCGCGCGGTGGCATACGCCAAAAGCATCGTTGATATAAAATTCCGCGTAGCTCGCAAGCCTCTTAGCTAGTGCTTCGTCATTTTTGCTCTCGCCCTTTTCGAAGCGCAGATTATCTAGTAGAAGCACTTCGCCCTTTTTAAGCGAATTTACCGCAGCTCCAGCTTCCTCGCCCGCGACGTCGGAGACAAATTTTATCTCGCGCTCCAAAAGCCTAGATAGCCTCTTTACCACAGGCTTTAGGCTAAGTCTTTCTTCGTATCCGTTTTTCGGGCGTCCTAAGTGGCTGGCTAAAATTACCGCGCAGCCCTCGTCTAAGCAATATTTAATCGTAGGGATAGACGAACGGATGCGACGATCGTCCGTAATATTACAAAACTCATCCATCGGCACGTTAAAATCGCACCTGATAAAAACGCGCGCGCCGTCTTTAAATTTCAAATCTTTAATCGAAAGAATTTCGCCCATCTTATTTCCTTCTTTTTGCCGCATATAAGGCTAAATCGATGAGGCGCTCGCTATATCCCCACTCGTTGTCATACCAGCTCATCACTTTTATAAGATTACCGTCAATTACCTGCGTGCAGTCGCTAGCTACGATGCTGGAGTATTCTGAAGTACAAAAATCGCTGCTGACACGGCTATCGTCGTCTACGAGCAAAATTCCTTTCATATCTTTAGCGGCATAGCGGCGGAAAATTTCATTTAGCTCCTCAGCACTCGTCTGTTTACGCGTTAGCACCGTTAGATCAACCATCGAAACGTTAGCCACCGGCACGCGCACCGATTGTCCGTGCATCTTACCGCTTAGCTGCGGAAGTACCTTACTAATCGCTTTTGCCGCACCCGTCGTGGTCGGAGCGATATTAAGAGCCGCGGCGCGTGAACGGCGAAAATCCTTGGCTTTTACATCGACTAGACTCTGTCCATGTGTATAGGCGTGAATCGTCGTCATCAGACCCTTTTCGATACCAAGCTCATCGTCTAAAATTTTTGCAATCGGAGCCAGGCCGTTAGTGGTGCAGCTAGCGTTTGAGATGACGCGCTGTCCTGCATAAGCGCCCTCATTAACGCCGATTACGAAAGTAGGCGTATCATCCTTGGCAGGCGCGCTCATTACGACTACGCCGATACCGTTATCTATGAACGGCTTGCATTTTTCGCTCGTTAAAAACGCACCAGTACATTCAAGCACAGCTTCTGCACCATCGCCCGCAAAATCAAGCTCCGCAGGCTCTCTGGTGGAATAGACGCGGATTTTTTTGCCGTCTACGGCTATGCATTCGTCGCTTAGAATTTCTACTTTTTTACGAAACTCACCGTGAACGGTGTCGTATTGAAGCAGGTATCTCGTAAGCTCGCGCTTAGCGGTATCGTTGATCGCCACAAGCTCCACATCGTCCCTGCTTAGCGCAATTCTAGCCGCGCACCTACCGATCCTTCCAAAGCCGTTAATTGCGATTTTTACTGCCATAAGGTTCTCCTTATTTGGGATGTTTTCAGCTGGAATTTTACTAAATTTGGGTTAATCTTTGATTAAATAAAAAGTCGCGAAATCTAGGATTTACTTTTTGGCTATATAATTCGCGAACTTTTTTTAAAGGAGAAAAAATGAGACGAATTGTATTCTCATCATTAGCAGCAATTGCGATTTTAAGCGGATGCAGCCAACCTAAGGCCGATAAGGGGCCGCAGCAAATGCAAGAGTCCGTAACGCATACGATCGTATTTCTGCTAGGAGAGACCGGAGATAAGCGCATCAGCCTTAGCTCGAACGATATGTTCGCAACAGGCGTGTTAACCGACGAAAAGGGTAAAAAGCATAATCTCAAACGCGCGGCTTCCGCAAGCGGCATAATGCTTACGAACGACGAAGGTATCGAGCTTCTTTTCAAACGCGGAGAGGGAGTGTATACGCCGGGTAAAGGCAAGAAGGATATTCCGGTAACCTACACCGAGCACGAGCACAAAAGCGGCGAAATGATGTAGCCTCGGCGGGGTTAAATTTAAGCGCCCTGAAAAGCGAATTAAATTTAACCCCTCATTTCTGCTTCTTTATCCGTAGCAAAATTTAACTCTCGTTTCGATCTCTTTGATCCGCGATGAAATTTAATCTTTTGTTTTCGCTTCTTTCATCTACACAAATTGAGCTTTTTTGCGAATTTAAGTTTGTGCTCACTGAAAGCAAGCTCCGCAAGCCCGAAATCCCTAAATTTTACAAAATACCCATTTGATCTGCGCTTTACCAGCGAATTTTTTTGATCTTCAACCGAATTTCACTTCAAATTTGCTAAACTGCGCCGAAATTTTAGCAAGCCGGTGCAAATACGGCGCAAAACAGATAATTTAGCGAGATTGCCGCATGGATAGCATTAAATTTTACCTAAACGATTACGAGGTGGACGGCCAGAGCTTTACCGAAGTCACTGTTGCGATAAACGGTGAGCCTCTGCTCGAGCTGATTAAGAAGCGCGAGCAAAGCTTTGCCGCAAAGGACGGGCAGGCCAGCATCGCGGGAGACTACGCTTATTTGAGCTTGATTGATTTTGAGGAGCTATTTTTACGCGCGGCGCTTGAGGCTGATCTGGCGCAAGATGAGCAGGACGTCGTGCTACTTGGCTGTCCGTGCGGGATCTGGAGCTGCTGGTATCTCGCGCTCAGGATTAAATTTGAAACGGAGACGGTTAAGCTTTACGAGTTTAAAAACCTGCGCCGCAAAGATTGGCAATATGGGCTTGAGTTTAAATTTGACCGCGTGAGCTTTGTGAGCGAAATTTCTAAAATCGCCTCTTTTAATAAGCTATAAAATTCGGCAAAATTTAACGGCATGCTCGAAGCTGCGCCGAAACAAACCTATCTTTGCCTCGGCAAAATTTAGCTTTGAGACGATGAGGGCGCCGCGAAAGCTCATAAGATTAAAATTTTCGCCTTGCCGCTTCGCAAAACCTCCAGCAAAATATCATAAAATTTGCCCAGCCTTAGCTTTAAAATTCCGCCCTTTTTAATGACGACTAAGATCCGTCCGCCTCGCTCGCCCAGCGCGTCGTAGAGCGCGTCTAAATTTGCGACGTATTCGGGCTCGAAATCCAGCGCTGCAGCAAACAGCGCGAAAATTTGATCTTTGCGCCTAATCTTTACGCCGTCGATGATGATCTTTGTGGCGCTGCGCGTTTTAAAATTTAAACTCATTGCACGCGCTCGAAGCTTTCGTAATGATCGGCGGTGTAGAAGATCAGCCCGTCATTTGAAAATATCAGCCGCTTCGCGCCGCGCGCGCCGCCGCAATACTCGATATCGCACTCGCGCCAAATCCGTCCCTTTTTATCAGGCAACTTACGCTCGAAATTGCCGAAACGATCGCCGCCTATGCTCTTGCCGCGCGCGTATCGCCACAGATCGCCGCCCTGCCAGCCAAGCTCGCCAGCCTGCTTTTTCGTGATAAAATTTCGCGGCAAAGAGCCCGTACGGCGGATATGAGCGCTCACGCACTCCCTGCTTATGCAGGGCTCGTCTGAGGGCTGATTTTTAGAATTTACGTCCGGATTTCGCGAGTTCGAAGCTTCATAATCTGCGCTACGCCGCCTGTGGACGTCCGCCTCATCTTTAGGATTTGCCGCGGCGGGCTCATTTGCTTGCGGATGAGATTTTAAATCTCCTAGGTCTGCCTCGCGCTCTGCTCCGCCGTCTGCGTTTCTTGCGCCGCTCTCATCTTTTGCACCGACGCTACTTGCGGGATTTTCGGAGTTTGAAATTTCTCGATCGGAGCCGCTTGCAGAATTTTGCGCGCCGCTTTTACGAGAGGCGGCATCCAGGGTTTTGGAGGTAAAAACCCGCTCATCTTTAGCCGCGGAGCCGCGCGAATTGGAGATAAAATTTAGCGCCAAAAGAAGTGCTGCGAAAATTGCGAGCGGGATCAGTTTTTTTGCCACCGCTAGCCTCTTTTACGCGTGGCGAAGCGAAAATAGAGCACGATCGCCGCTACTATCGCGCCTAGAGCCAGCGGAGCGATCCACGGCGCGTCCTTGATATGCATATAGAGCTCGCGCACGAAATCACCCGCGTAGTAGCTCAGTAATCCCACCACAAGCGCCCAAATAAGCGAGCTTACGGCATTGATGACGCTAAATTTTAAAAATGAATATTTTGTGATACCGATCGCGATCGGCACGAGGGTTTTGAGGCCGTAGATAAATTTTTTGATTAAAATTATACGGTCGCCGTATTTACGAAATAAAATCTGCGCCAAAGCGAGGTTTCGGCGCTGTTTGCGCAGATATGGCATGATCTCTTTTTTATTGTAGCGGCTTACTAAAAACAGCCCCGAATCGCCTATGAAGTTCGATATGCAGGCGATTACGATGCATAAGACGATATTGAGCTCGCCGGCCGAGCTTAGCACGCCCGCCGCCGCAAGCGCCAAAAATCCTCCGCCCAGCGAATATAAAAACAGTATCAGATACCCCCACGTATGGAGGTTTGCAAACATCGACTCCATCAAATCCTTTCATTAGATCGTATAAAATTCTATAATTTTTGACTAAAGCAGCTTTAAAATTCGGCGCGAAAACTTCACTCCAACGTCCCACGACGCTACTTGATTTCGCTGCGACATTAAATTTAAAATTCCGCACGGCTGTCGCAAAATACAAAATTTCGCCGCAAAATATTAAGCGAAATTTTAAAATAAAATTTCTAGCATCAAGTAAAATCACCGCAAAATTTAACGACAAAATTTCGACTTCTTTAGAATTCAAAGTAACTTGCGAATTACGCAGGATTTACGCGATATCCTCAAATGCCTCCCACCCCGCGAATTGCAATAAAATTGCGCACCTAAGTCTATTATTCTGCAAAAATCACGCGAGCAAAATTCCAAGCCGCTAATAAAACGCCCATAAAGCAAAATTTTTCGCTAAGCTATGCGCCTTAGCATCTTTAGCTAAATTTTACTCATCTGCGCCAATTACTCGCATCAAAAGCGCATAGCCCTCAGTATTTGGATCAAAAGCGCGATCATTTTTGGTCTCCAGCACCGAACCGCCCAGGCTCACTCCCGCAAACAGCCCGCCTTTATTCGTAAAGACGTACATATCTTGATTTAGCACGTCTAACGAGCCAGAATCGGCGCTGTAGTTACCTGCAACTGCCGTAGCGTCGCCCGAAAGCGTGATTTGGGAATTTCGCATTTTTTGGATAACGTCGTCATGCATTACGAAAATAACTAGATAATTATCTTCGTAGCCGATCTGAAGTCCTACGCTGGCGCTGCTGATCTCAGCGCCGCTTACGCTATGCGCGCCGTCATTATTATAGATGATGATCCCCTCGCCATACATTCCGCCTATGATGAAGCCTAGCTTCTTAACGCTCGGAAAGATCACTATCGCGCGGGCTTGTTGTGCTAGATATTTGTACTGCGAGTTTGTGCGCATTACCGACGAATAGGCGCTTGCGCTGTTGATGATGAGCTCATCATCGGCAAATGCCGCGTTAAAAAGCAAAAATAAAGCGATTATAAATTTTTTCATTTCATACTCCTTATTTGGCTATCTCGACCGCGCGAAGCTCGCGTATGACGTTGACCTTGATCTCGCCTGGGAATTGAACCTTATCTTGTATCTCCGAAGCGATCTCTTTAGCGACCAAAACCGCCTCGTCGTCGTTCATAAGCTTGGCGTTTGCGATGACGCGGATCTCGCGACCTGCGTTGATCGCGTAGGCCTGCTTGACGCCCGTTTTGCTCATCGCGATCGCCTCTATATCGCTAACGCGCTTTAGATAGCTCTCTAGCACCTCTCGTCTAGCGCCCGGGCGCGCGGCGCTTAACGCATCTGCGGCACAGACTGCGGCGCTTTCCACGCTGGTAGCCTCCTCGTGGCCGTGGTGGGCGTAAATCGCGTTTATCACTACCGGATGCTCTTTGTAGCGGCGGCAAACTTCGGCGCCCAGATCCACGTGCGAGCCCTCGTACTCGTGAGTTAGCGCCTTGCCGATGTCGTGAAGCAAGCCCGCTCGCTTGGCCAGCTTTTGATCTCCGCCCGTTTCCGCGGCGATGATACCCGCAAGATGTGCGACCTCAAGGCTGTGCGCAAGGGCGTTTTGCCCGTAGCTGGCGCGAAATTTAAGCTTACCGATGAGTTTTAAAATTTCGGGATGAATTTTGCTAAGACCTAGATCCATTACGATATTTTCGCCCTCTTCGGCGATGCTAGCTTCAAATTCGTCGCTTACTTTTTTGTAGATGTCCTCGATGCGCGCAGGTTGAATTCTGCCGTCCTCGATAAGAGTTTCGATGACGCGAACTGCGATGGCGCGACGGTAGAGATTATGTGAGCTTACGATGATCGCATTCGGGGTATCGTCGATGATAACGTCCACGCCAAGAGTCATCTCAAGCGCCTTTATATTGCGCCCCTCTTTGCCGATGATGCGGCCTTTAAGCTCGTCATTTTTGATATTTACGACGTTGATAAGCCGCTCTGCCGCAAACTCGCCCGCGAAACGCGACGTAGCCTGCGCCAAAATATAGTTCGCCTTTTTTCGCGCCTCTTTTTTGGCTTCCTCTTCATATTTTCGCACGATGTGAGCGATGTCGGTGCGGCTTTGCTCCTCGACTTTCTTAAGTACCTGCGCGCGCGCCTCATCCTGCGTAAAACCCGCCACGCGCTCTAAAACTTTAAGCGCTTCGGAGAGCTTCTCTTCATAGCTTTTCTTTAAATTTGAGCCCTCTTCGTAGAGGAATTTCGCCTCTTTTTTGGCACTTTCGAGCTCTTTTTTGCTGTCTTTTAAAATCTCTTGCTCGGTTAGAAGCGCGTGCTCCTTTTTACCGAGCTCGTCAAATTTAACGTTAAATTCTTTCTGCAGTTTGCTTGCTTTATCTTCGTATTTTTTCTTCGCTTCAAACTCCGCTTCCTGCACCGAAATTTTAGAATTTCGCAAGATGCCCTCGGCTTCAAATTCTATAGCTTTGGCTTTAGCCTTGGCTTGTTCGACGAAGAAATCGTAATTGGCGTTATTGATCTTTCTAGCTACTAAGTATCCTATGCCAGCGCCCACCGCAAGAGCGCACAAGGCGATTAAAATCTCTATCATACTTTCCTCTTTTTAGGTAATTTTGGCTCGGAGTTATGTAAAAATCGCCCTTTACGTCGTGATCAAGCGATAAAATTTCGCTGCAAAAGCAGTCTTTTATACTCACGAACGCGATTGCGGGCTTAAGCTTCAGACCTGAAAAAAACATATCGTAAAATCCTTTCCCATGTCCTATTCTAGCCATTGCGCCATCAACTCCGATAGCTGGAACCACGGCTAGATCAACCTTTTTAAAATACCCGTTTTGCGGAAGCGTCTGGCGCAGCCCAAAGCGCGAAATTTTAAAAGGTAAACGCAATCTTACCATTTTTAAACTAATATCCACCATAAACGGAACGTAAAATTCGCAGCTTTTTGATAGCTTTTTTCTTAAAATCAAAACGTTCGGCTCGTAACTCATCGGCAAAAATATTAAAATTTTACGCGCTTTTAAAAATTTTATCAGCCGCTCTAGCCGCCATAAAAGTGTGTAATGCTCGCATCTAGCCGCTCGCGCGGCGTGAGATTTTAAGCGCGATTTGCAAATTGCTCTAAATTCATTCTTTTGCATAGCTTAAGCCTTTTATAAAATTTTAACGCTTATTTTAGCTAGTTTTTGTATAATCTTGCGATTAAATTTTTAAGGTTTATTATGAAATTTCGTTTTTTTCTAGCGCTTTTTACGGCTGTTTTATTTCTTGCGGGTTGCGGCGATGATGAGGATAAAAAATCAAGCGATACCCCGACCGAGACCAACACCATGCAGCCGCAGTCCGAAACCGAAGCCGTAATCCAGGTCGATTATACCGCTCCTTTTACACTTCAGCTAAGTAACGGCAAAATTTTAAATATGCAAAAGACAAAGCAAGGCTTTCATATCGATAATAACTCCACCGTGACGCTATTTGCATTTTTTACGCCGTGGTGCGACGCCTGCGCCGTGCAGGTAAGCGCGCTAAACGCCGCAAAGCAAGCATATTCTGGCAAGCTTGACATAATCGGCATGATGATCGGTGATGCGAGTTTAGACGATGCAAAAAATTATGCAAGCGCACACGAAGTAAATTACGCGATCGCTTACGGCGAAGGAACGGACTTTTTTACAAAGGCGCTAGGCGGCATAAACGAAGTGCCGTATATGGCGA